>DAOQBX010000001.1:0-18816 GCA_035340155.1 Anaerolineales bacterium
GCTGACCGACGAAGAGCGCATGATCCGTGATGCGGCGCGCCGGTACTGCCAGGATAAACTTATGCCGCGCGTTCTCGAAGCCAACCGGCAGGAGATCTTCCATCGCGAGATCATGAACGAAATGGGCGCAATGGGCTTCCTCGGCTCGACCATTCCAGAAGAATATGGCGGCGCAGGGCTGAATCATGTGGCCTACGGGTTGATCGCCCGCGAGGTCGAGCGCGTGGACAGCGGCTATCGTTCAGCGATGAGCGTGCAAAGTTCGCTGGTGATGTACCCCATCTTCACGTATGGCACTGAAGAACAGCGCAGAAAATACCTGCCCAAACTTGCCAGCGGCGAATGGATCGGCTGCTTTGGTCTGACCGAGCCGAATCATGGCAGTGACCCGGCCAGCATGGAGACCCGCGCCAAAAAAGTGGATGGCGGATACATTGTTCACGGCAACAAGATGTGGATCACCAATTCCCCGATCGCGGATGTCTTTGTGGTATGGGCCAAACTGGATGGTGAGATTCGCGGCTTTATTTTGGAAAAAGGCATGAAGGGACTGTCTGCACCGAAGATCGAAGGGAAATTCAGTTTGCGGGCCAGCGCCACGGGGGAGATCGTCATGGATGAGGTCTTTGTGCCGGACGAGAATCTCATGCCGAATGTCAGCGGCTTGAAGGGACCATTCGGCTGTTTGAACAAGGCGCGTTATGGCATTGCCTGGGGTGCGTTGGGCGCGGCGGAATTCTGCTGGCATGCAGCACGGCAATATACGCTGGACCGTCCGCAGTTCGGTCGCCCGTTGGCGGCGAATCAGATCATACAATTGAAGCTGGCAAACATGATGACGGAGATCACCATCGGCTTGCAATCTGTCTTGCGTGTGGGACAGTTGATAGACGAAGATAAGGCCAGCCCTGAGATGATTTCACTCATCAAGCGCAATTCCTGCGGCAAGGCGCTTGAGATCGCACGCCACTCCCGTGACATGCACGGCGGCAACGGTATCTCAGATGAATACCATGTCATCCGCCATGTGATGAACCTGGAAGCGGTCAACACCTACGAAGGGACTCACGATATCCACGCACTGATCCTCGGCCGGGCACAGACGGGGCTGCAGTCATTTTCATAGGATATCCCTTGCGGGCATAGATTGTTACAAAATAAAAGGGCGACCGTGAAGGTCGCCCTTTCGTTATTTATGCCCTTCGAGGCATACCACCCCTTGTGCCCCCACCCGCGCATCATGGACTGTTCCTGCGGGCAGGTCGAGGCGGTCACCGGCATGGAGGGTGTATTGTTCTCCCAACTCTGGCAGCCCAAAAGTGATGCTGCCCTGCACAACGTAGATAACTTTATCGTAGCCATGCGTGTGTGGCGAGTACATGTCGAATGGCCCGTTCGACCAGGCGTAGGGGTCGAGGCCTTCGTTGGCCATCCGCTGCCACAGCGCGGCGCGGGTTGGGGGTTCAGAATCAGGCCAAGGCGTGACCAGAGGCGTATCTGTCATTGCATCAAGGCTCAATAGGGTATCCGGCATCAGCCCAGGCAGCCAATCCACCGAGCAGGGCCTGCACGTTGGAATATCCGTTTTGCAAAAGGAGGAACGCCGCACGGGCGCTCGTATGTTCGTTCGGTCAGGTGCAGTAAGTGATGATCCACTGGTCTTTCGGGAACTGCACGCTCATGATGTTGCCCTCAAAATTCTCCAGCGGAATCGAGATGGCTCCGGCGGCATGAGATTCAAGATAGAACTCAGCGCTTCGAACATCGATGAGAATGGCCTGACCTGAATCCAGCGCTGCTTTCGACTCCTCCACCGGAATGCGCGGAACGTCGGCTTCGGTCTGTGGAATGCTGCTGTTCTGTTTCTGCGGCTGGGTTGGCCTTACTGCAACTGTCGGCTCGGGGGCCGGTTTGAGGATGGTGTTGCAGGCAAGGCTGGCCAATAGCAGAGTTAGAATGGCGAGAGGAAATTTCAGTTTCATCCTTCTCCTTTTGTGGATTACAACTTACAGTAGCGATCCACGCGTTTGCCGATGATGGCAAGGCTGTCGGCCCAGAACTTCTTGCTGCGGATGTTAATGCCGAATTTCTCGGCGAGTTCTGCGGCGGGCGCTTCACCCGTGGATGCAAGCAGGGTCTTGTAATCGGGCACGAAGTCTGCGCCGCGCTTTTGGTAGATGGCATACAAGCCGGTGGCGAATAGCAGGCCAAAGGCGTAGGGGTAATTGTAGAACGAGAAGCCGCTTGTGTAGTAATGAGGCTTCCATGTCCACATGAACTTTTGCAGATATTTATCATCGAGCCCTGCGCCGTAGGTGGCCTTTTGCGCGCGTTCCATGATGTCGTTGATCTCATCGGTGGAAAGTTCGGATTTGACGCGGCGCTCGAAAACTTCCTTCTCAAAGAGATATCGCGAGTAAATATCCACCACCACCTGAGAGGCGTTGTTCATCTGCGCTTCGAGGATGGCAAGCACTTCCTGCGGGTCGGTGGTCTGACTCAGCGCGGCCTCGGTGGCAATGGTCTCGCACATGATGGAGGCTGTCTCTGCTAGGGTCATGGGAGTGTTCTGCTGGAGCATGGTCTTATCTGCATTGAAGGCGCACTCATTATGGAAGGCGTGACCGATCTCATGTGCCAGCGTACTGACCTGATCGAAGGAGCCGTCGAAGTTGGCGAGGATGCGGCTTTCCTTCACAGAGGCCACGCCCATGCAGAAGGCGCCGCCGCGCTTGCCTTCGCGCTGCTCGCCGTCGATCCAATTCTCGTCGAAGGTGCGCCTGGCGAATGCGCCGAGATCCGGCGAGAATTTGTTGAAATTCTCCACAATGAAGTCACGGGCATCATCCCATGAGTAGACCTTGTCGGTCTTGCCCATCGGAGCTGAGATATCCCACCAGGCAAGTTTTTCCTTGCCGATGAGTTTGGCCTTATGCAGGAAGTAGCGCTCGAACATCGGGAAGGAATCCTTCATTGCGCCGAGCATGGCGTTGAGTGTTTCGCGGTCCATGCGGGCGGAATCAATGGAGGCGTGGATCGCGTCTTCGCGTCCGCGTTTCTTGTCGAGGATGAGGGTCTCGCCTTTGACTCCGTTCAAACAGGCAGCCAGGGTTTCCTTCACACCTTCCCAGGCCTGGTTCTCGGCTTCATAGGCGCGCCGGCGTACGGATTCATCGGGATGTGAGCGCAGGTTGATGAGCGCTGGCATGGGCATCTTCTGAACCTTGCCGTTGAGTTCGAAGTCCACGGTCATTTGGGAGGTCACTGTCCCTTGTAGTTTGCCGAAGGCATTGCCGCCACTCAAGGTCAGTTCTGCGGCGAGCATTTCCTCGGTCTCGCTCATCAGGTATTTGGATTGCTCCGCCGCTTCGAGCAGGATGAATTCATGAGCCCTGGCAGAGGCATTGGTCTTAACCGCCTTTTTGATGGCAGGCTTGCCGAGCTTCCCGGCCCAGGCGGTGAAGCGTGTATTGAGCACGCTGGCCTGCACATTCATCTGCTCGAACTCCGACAGGGCACGCATGGCCTCTTTGTTGCGCGAGTCGGTGGTGATGAAGGAGTAGATGTAAGGCCCAATGGTGCCGGACAACTCGAAGATCTCGTTGAAGCGGTCGGCAGATTCACCGAGCAACTTGCCCAATTTCTTCGGGTCGGTCTTGCCGTCGGCTTTGCTGGCTTTCGTGAAGAAGGCTTCGAGTTCATCCAACAGGGATTTGTATTTTTTGACGGCGTTCTTGAACGGTTTTGAATCGAGCGCGGGATAGACGTTGGTCAGATCCCAATGGGGGGCGGATACGGTCATGGAATAATTCTCCTTGGTAAAAAGTTAGGGCAAGTATACCCTCCCCCAGGAATGGGAAGCACCTACTCTGGTAGGGCTTGTACCCCGGAACTTTTGAGCGTTCGTTTCGGTCTATTTTGGAGTAAAGTTAAATTGGATTTGGAGGTAATCATGAAACAAGATCGTTTTCTGACCGGCATTTTGATCGGCATTGGTGTACTTGTGCTGCTGGCCTTGGGGCTGTTCTTTCTAAGGCAGGACAAGCGTGAATATGTCTCGGATGCCGCTCCCGATGGGGTAGTGCATAACTATGTGCTGGCTCTTCTCGATCACGATTACGAAAAGGCTTATGGCTATCTGGCTGACCTGGATCGCAAGCCGACCTATGAAGAGTTCCGGCAATCCTTTTTCAACGGCATGGTCAACTACGATAATGTCGGCCTGGATGTAGGGGATGTTCAGATCAACGGGAATGAGGCCATTGTCAATTTGACCGTTTATTATTCGTACAACGATCCCTTCTCCAGCCGTAACGGTACATCGGACCGCGCCCTGCTGGTGGAACAGGATGGCTCTTGGAAGTTAAGTACCATGCCCTATAACTTCTGGGATTACAACTGGTATCAGGAGCCATACAAGCCGTAACAGCCCGGCCTGAAGGAACCATTATGAAAACCATTCGACGACTCTATTTCTATGCCGTGGCGCTCATCAGCATCGAAGTGGTGCTGTGGGGCATCATCGGGCTGTTGCGTTCCATTTTGGATTCCAGCGAGGTGGTGAACGGCGCTTCCACTCTGGCGCAAGCCCTGTCACTGATCCTTGTAGGCGTTCCCATTTTTCTCTTTCACTGGGTATGGGCGCAGCGTTCTTCCGCTCAAGAGGATGAGGAACGCTCGGCCAGCATTCGTGCTGCCTTTCTATATGGCATCCTATTGGGGACCCTCGTCCCGGCGGTGCAGAATCTGCTGGCGCTCATTGACCGTACCTTCCTTGCCTCTGCCAACCTGTATACCTACCGCGCTGTTGTGGGCGGTTCGCAGACCTGGCTCGATAACCTCATCGCCATCGTCATCAACCTGCTCATTGCTGCCTACTTCTGGAACGTCCTGAAGGAAAACTGGCGCAGTATCAAAGAAACTGAAAACTTCGCCGAGATCCGTCGCTTGTATCGCTTCATCTGGATGTTGTACGGCCTGCTCATGACCATTTATGGCGCGCAGCAAGCCCTGTCTTTCATCTTTACGTTGTCCATCGCTGTGCTCGGGGAAGTTGCGCGCGAGACGGCGATCAATGCGGTCTCGTTGATGGTGATCGGCGCGCCCATCTGGATCTACTCCTGGCGCATCCTTCAAGACGGGTTGGCGGATCCCGATGAAAGGGAGTCTTATCTTCGCCTTGGCATTCTCTACCTGCTCTCTCTGGGCGGTGTGATCGTTGTCCTGACGACGGGCGGCAACCTCATCTACATGCTGCTCATGCGCCTGTTTGACAACGGCCAAACGATGGATGAGTTCATCCAGAACATAGGCAGCCCGATCTCGATCGGTGTACCTTTCGGTGTGCTTTGGGCCTATTATGGTAAATGGCTCTCCCATCAATTTAACTTTGATGAGAACCTTCCACGCCGGGCTGGAAAACAACGGCTGTATTTTTACCTGCTCTCCTTCCTGGGGCTTGCCGCCACTTTCTTCAGCGCGGCATCCATCTTTTCTTTGGTGATGGACTTATTAACGACTCGCGGCTCCATTGTCATTGGCAATTACGACTCGCAGATTTCCAGCGCGCTCGCGTTTTTGGTGGTCGGACTTCCACTTTGGTTGAAGACCTGGCAGCCGATGCAGATGCAGGCCCTGGATGAGAAAGATGCGGCCATGGGCGATCATGCCCGCCGCTCGATCATTCGCAAGTCGTATCTCTATCTGGTGCTGTTTGCTGCGGTCATCGGCGGGATGATCTCGGCAGGAATTCTGGCCTTTACCCTCATCAACGGTGCATTGGGCGGCAGCACCTCCAATTACATGAAGACCGTGCTCAACGCATTCCAAATGCTGGTTCTGTTTGTGGTGTTGCTGCTTTATCATCTCTCCGCCCTGCGAAAAGATGGCGCCGCCCGCGCCAGTACGTTGGATGAGAAGCAGGGCCAATTCCATGTAGTGGTCTTTGATCGCGATGGAATGTTTGGTGAGTCGGTCAAGGCGGCCTTTTCAAAGCGCGCGCCCAATGTACCGGTGACGGTGGCCGATGCCCGTGGCTCGCTCCCACCAGACCTCAAGGCTGATGCGGTGGTCTTGCCCGGATCGCTGGCTGTCAACACGCCGGAGTCGCTTGAGGCGTGGTTGAGATCTTTTAACGGGAACCGGCTCATCGTCAGTGATGAAGCGGCGGGCGTGTTCTGGATGAATGACCCGGATCAAGTGGCGGATTCAGCGAAGGCCATGGCTGAAGGTCAGGACCTCCGCCCGCAATCCTCCAAACGAATGACCTCGGTCTGGACCTATGTGGCCTATGTTTTCGCGGCCTTGTTCGCCTGTCAATTGCTGATCATGCTGACGACGTTCGGCATCTCGCTGGTTTCGGGATTTTAAACTGACAGGTCACGTCTAAAACGTGACCTGTCAGTTTCTTAATGATATACTTTTGAAAAATTTTGCAATCGAGGCGATGAACCATGAAAGTAACCGTCCTTCAAGAGAATCTTGCCCGTGGATTGAGCGTCGTGTCGCGCGCTGTGTCATCGCGCAGCACGCTGCCCGTTTTATCGAATATCCTGATCGCCACCGATGAAGGCCGCCTGCGCCTCTCCGCCACCAATCTGGAGTTGGGCATTACCTGCTGGATTCCCGCACGCATCGATGAAAATGGTTCAACAACGGTTCCTGCCCGCACTTTCTCGGACCTGGTGAATGCCCTTCCCGGCGACCAGGTACAACTGGCCCTCGATATGAAGACCCAGAACCTGCACGTGAAAGGTGGCTCGTCGAACAACGATATCAAGTGCATTGATGCGCAGGAGTTCCCGCCGCTTCCGACCCCCGAAATGCAGGGTGCTGTGCAGTTGAATGTAGCGGATTTCAAGGAGATGATCCAGCAGGTGGCGTTCGCCGCTTCGACCGATGAGGCCCGCCCGGTGCTGATGGGCGTGTTGATGACCGTGGAGAAGGATAAGGTGACGATGGCCGCAGCGGATGGTTTCCGCCTGTCGGTGCGCAAGGCGCAACTTTCGCAATCGGTTGGAAATCCCGTTAATATCATCATTCCCGCCCGCGCCCTGAACGAACTTGCGCGCGTGGCCAGCGACCCCGAAGAACCGATCTATATGGTTGTGCCCAAGAACCGCGGACAAGTTCTCTTCCGTGTCAAAGATGTGGAAGTAGTCTCGCAGTTGATCGAAGGCACCTTCCCGGATTATCACCAGATCATCCCGCGTAATTACAAATCACGCACGCTGGTCTCCACCGCGGCGCTGCTCAAGGCCTGCAAACAAGCGGAGATCTTTGCCCGTGAAGGCTCGAACGTGGCGCGGCTTGACATCAAGCAGTCCAATGGCGAGATGCAGCCGAGCGAAGTGGAGATTTCTGCGACCTCTGAAGAGACCGGCAAGAACGAGACCATTGTAGAAGCGACTGTGGATGGCAGCGGTGTGCTGATCGCATTCAACGTCAAGTTCCTGCGTGAGGCGTTGGAAGTCATCAAAACCCCGAACGTGGCCCTGGAGACCACCGCCCAGAACGCGCCCGGTGTGGTCAAACCGGTGGGCGATGATAATTTCCTGCACGTCATCATGCCGATGCATCTGGGATAGATGTCAAATGAAACCAATCCGCCAGAGTCAAACTCTGGCGGATTTTTGTTTTAGAATTGTACAAAACACCCCCGGTTATTTGAACTCTAAAACCGGGAACGCAAGACTCCAACAAAGCGAGAGCCCTCCATGACCTTTCCCAGTATTTCCGTTGACAATGTCATCAAGATTTTGCTTGCGTTGAGCCAATACCCGATTTTGAGCAGGCGCATCCGTCACCGCATGCGCAAGACCCTGTTTGCGCGTGGCATCATCACTCGCGATGCATTCGATTCAGAAGCGCGGGTCAAAGCCATTGAGTCTCAAGCCCGTGAAGGATTGCACAATCCGTATGAAGAGGAGAAATCGGATGTTTGGGAAGAACGTTTGTTGCGTGTGCGCGAGTCACTGACCGATTTCTACTTTGCTTATAACCTGCCCTATGCTGAATTTGAGAATATCGTCCGTCAGATGCTGGCCGAATACGGGAGCGAAGAAGCGGATTTCATCTGGTTCAACCCGGAACTTGCCCCGCAAGGCATGCTCTTTGAACAGGCCGAAATGATCGAAGCCATGCCGGAAGGCGAACGTGAAAAATATGAAGCACGTCTGCAGGAACTGAAAGCGGTGCTCATCCGCACCATGATCAGCGACCAGTTGAAGTACATCAAGATCGCCCGTCAGTGGTTCAAAGTGGAGGACCTCAGGGATATTCGCATGCGCAAGATCGGCGGCGGCAAGATCGGAGGCAAAGCCGCCGGGATGCTGCTCGCAATGCGCGTCCTTAAAGAAGTTGCCCCACCTGAAGTCCGTGACCGCTTCCAACTCCCTGTATCTTATTATCTTGGTTCCGATGTTTTTTATAACTTCCTGACCTTCAACAGCCTGATGCATTGGAACGATCAAAAATATAAGACCGAAGACCAGATGCGCGCAGACTATCCGGCCTTGTGTGAGCAGTTTTTAAAAGGCCAATTCCCAACCGAGATCATGGAAAGTCTCGACCAGGTCCTGCTCGAAGCGAACAACCGGCCCCTCATTGTGCGCTCATCGAGCCTGCTCGAAGACAACTTCGGCACGTCTTTTGCCGGGAAGTATGAAAGCATTTTTCTCCCGAATCAGGGCGACCATGAAAAATGCCTGACCGCCCTGGCCAGTGCAATTTCAAAGATCTACGCCAGCGTTCTGAATCCCGACGCGTTAATTTATCGCCACCACAAAGATCTTGCCGATTACGATGAACGTATTGGCATCCTGATCCAGATCGTGGAAGGCGAACGATATGGACGCTACTACTTCCCGCATGCGGCGGGCGTGGCCTTCAGCCGCAATTTGTTCCGCTGGTCGCCGCAGATCAAACAAGACGAAGGCTTTCTTCGGTTGGTTTTTGGGTTGGGTACCCGCGCGGTTGATATGGTGGCCGATGATTATCCGCGTCTTGTGGCGCTCAGTCATCCGCGTCTGCATTCTTCATCGGATGTTCGCACCATCAAACGATACTCCCAGCAAAGTGTGGATGTAATTGACATGGAGGCCAATGCCTTTGCAACCATTCCTATGCGCGAGATTCTCAGCGGCGATTATGATCCGATCCGTTATATAGCCCAGGTTCAAGATGAAGGTTACCTGGCCCCGATTCGCTCACGCTTCGTCCCACCAGAAAGAATGGTTCTCACCTTCGACGGCTTACTTGCCCGGACAAAATTCCCTGACATCATGCGCACAGCATTGAAGACTCTGGAAGCCTCTTACGGCTCGCCTGTGGATACAGAATTTACTGTTGAAATCCTCCATCCTGATGAACATCCGGATTTACGGATCACATTGTTGCAATGCCGTCCACAAAGCCATATCCAGGAAGCCAATGAAGTACAGATCCCATCTAATTTGTCGGATGAAGACATCATCTTATCTTCTCAATCCATGATTCCCCAGGGCGTTGTGGAGAATATCCGCTATATCCTCTTTGTTCCGTCAGAAGGATATTTCAGCCTTGCCTCCCAGGATGAACGCACTCAATTGGAACGTGCCATCGGTCAACTTAATTCTGCGCTCAAAGATGAAGTGTTCATCGCTGTCGGTCCCGGCCGTTGGGGAACATCCACTCCAGACCTGGGAGTCCATATTTCTTATAGCGATATCTACAATGCGCGCGCCTTGGTGGAACTCGCCGGAGATGAGATCGGCGCTTCTCCGGAACCATCCTTTGGTACCCATTTTTTTCAAGACCTGATGGAAGCGAATATTTATCCGCTGGCGGTGTTTGTCGACGATGAAAATTCGATCTACAAAAAAGATTTTTTTTATACTCCACCCAACCGGCTTGCTGAATTCATCTCTATCGATAATCTGCGCGTCGTTTCCGCGTTGAAGTTGATCGATGTGGGGGATTATCGCCCGGGCGCGCATATCAACATGGTCATGGATGCTAACAAGAGTCGCGCAGTTGCTTTTCTTGTTGGCGAAGGGGCGCGGACCGAAGAGCAAGATACGACTCTAGGTGCAGCCCCCTCGGGCTTGGAATAAAAAATAGACGGTTTATCACCGTCTATTTTTTATTCCGATTAAAAGAACATTTGTTCTATTTAATTTTCGGTTCTAATTGCCAATTATTTTCATTCTCCCTATCGAGAATTAATTCAGACTGGACATTCGATTTGGGATATTTTGATTTTATCCAAAAGATGATTCCCAAGCTAAGGATGGCGAATGCTCCCAAAATCCCCTCCACTGCAACCATGCTTATTTTTTGCACTAGCATTACGGCGGAGGCATCGACGATCGTATGCCAGAGTACGGCCAGCCAAAACCATATTTGACTTTTGCTTGCCAGTCCATACATGACCATAACCGATAATGACACATGCAGACAGATGGCAAAGATGCGTTCGACAAAACCTAGCAATGCAAGGAATGGTGGTGTGGACCAATAGGCTTGCACTTGCTGCTTCGCCAATTCCAATTGCTCTGGCGGAATACTGGGAACAGTGGATAGATCGATATATCGATAGGCCAGCATATTGGCGAAAGTCAGTGCGGCAAGAATGCCTAGAATAAGCGCCTCTGTTCCACCATGTCCGAGCCCGATATAGACACCTTCGCTCCATTCTCTTCTGTTTTTAAGAACGAACTTGAAAAGAATATAGCGCGCTGTTTCTTCGAATAGACCCGCAAGCAGCCCCAGGATGAGGGCGTAGATGAGTATGCCCCAAGATTGAAATGTTGAGGTTAACGCAAGGATCAGTGGTACATGTAGGATTTGTGATGCGATAAATGTCAATCCGCCTGCAAGAAATAATTTCCACGAGTAGTTAAACTTTTTTGCAAGATAAAAGCCAATAGCAAGAGGAGTGAGGATCATTCCCAGAAAATTGATCACATACATGATTTCGATCATGGCATCTCCTATTTGCTGAATGTTGAAGGCATGGAGCGAAGGCGTATTGCCTCGCGAGTCAGTGGGCGTTTGGCGATTACGTTGATTTTGTTGGCGTTTTCGATGATGTGCGTGGATACAACTTCCCACCCTTCTTCGCCCCAAATATTTAGTAGCGTTTCCAATTCCTCTGCCTTAACCCCGGACCAAAACCCGCCGACTATGTACTCGGTATTCCCATTTAGGAAGTTCATTGTCATTGATATTCATAAGTTATGCCTTTCGTTCCACGTGAAACGAGGCTGGAAAGATTTACTATCCCTCCAGCCTCGTTAGGAATTATGCCTTCGTCTCATTTCGATATAGTATGTATGAGTAGGCTATTAGTGCCAGTACGGACCCCATCAATGGGATGAAAAACAGCCAGAAAGCAAAAACTCCTCCCATGAAACTCCCAATGATAGCCAGGACTCCCGAGCCCATAAATAGGATGGAACCGAGTTGATGCGTTTTATCCCAAACAGTATCACTCGAAAGAGTCCAGGGTGTGCGGATCCCGATAAAGAAATTACGTTTTGCCTGTCTCAGCATGTAACCAATGAAGAGGAACAAGACGCCCATGAACGGCAACATCACAGCGCTCATCTCAAAGTTCTGGTAACCTAGGCTCCAGGCAATAGTTAGTCCATGAATGTACAGCATGAATGCAGAGATAAGCACGATGAACAGGTTGAACGCGCTGCGGAATTGAGCGATGTTTGCCTTCAGGGGGTCGATCCCGGGAACAAAGATTAATAGTGCGAGTATCCCCAGAACAATCAACGGCATTAAAAATACGCCCCAGAATTTGGGCATGTAGCCATCGACCTGATCGTTGATGTTCCAATGGAACGCCATTTGCTCAGGTAACTGATTCCATAAAAGCGAGCCTGCTATAACTGCTGCAACGATCATGGCGAGAACAAGGATGATTGTAGTTTTGGTTGACATTTTTATTTCCTTTTTGGTAAAGCGTTTCATGTGAAACGCTTTGGGTTGATTAAAACATTTTGATCTGAATCTATTTTTCCTTCGGCGTGTTGTTTTGCGCCATGGAGACAACACCACTGAGACCACCTAAATTCATGGTGTCTACGGCGGAGGATGGCACGATGACTAGTGCGCCCTTTTCTTTAAGGCCCTCGAATAACATATTCATTGCGCGCAGATGCAAGGCTGTTGGATTATCAATATAGGCCTGGGAAGCCTCAGAGAAAGAGGCTGCGATCTGTTTTTCCGATTCGCCAAGAATCACACGAGCCTGTCGCTCGCGTTCAGCCTGGGCCTGGCGCGACATGGCATCTTCCAGATCTTGTGGAATGACAATATCACGAATTTCCACGGATTGCACAGTGACACCCCAAGGTGTGGTTCGCTCGTCGATGACAGACTGTAATTCCTTATCAATGGCGCTGCGACCTACCAGAATATCTGCGAGCATTTTTTTGCCAATGATGTCGCGCAGAGCAGTTTGTGCTGCCCAGTCTACGGCGGCGTGGTAATCCTCCACTTCAAGGGCAGCCTTCTCAGCATCCCAAACGACCCAGAAAAGTACGGCATCTACGTCGACTGGAACTGTATCTTTCGTAAGAGTCTTTTGCGCCGCAAATGGTGTGACCATTACGCGATGGTCGATCCATGCGGGCGCGGTGTCCATAATTGGGATAAGCCAAAACAAGCCGGGACCTTTCAACCCCATAAATTTGCCGAGGCGCAACACCACCACTTTCTGCCATTGAGAGGCTACCTTGATTGCAAATAGAAAGTAAGTTGCAATGCCGGTAGATGCGAGAACAATGACCCCGATCATGAGATCAGACATGTTCATCGCATCCAATAGCAGGGCTACTTTGATCGCGCCTATCAGAAGGATGGCAAACACAAACCCTGCAATGGGCGGGATATGCTGATCATCTTTTTTGTTTTGAACAATGGATTTGAGAAAATTCTTATTCATTTGACGTTCTCCTGTTTTTATATTTCTACCGTTTTATTATTTGCTTCTTTCCATGACTTCAAACTGTCTTTCACCATCAGGTTGACCTCACGCTCTGAGAAACCCAACCGAAATGCCTCGCCAATGAATCTCTGAGTCAGGGCAGATAGTGATTCGTGTCGTAATTTTTCGCTGACCTCTGGTGGCGGTTTCTCGGTGATGAATGTGCCTCGTCCCTGTTGCGTTGAGATAATACGGACTTCGTCTAACATTCGGTATGCCCGGGCAACCGTGTTGAAGTTAACTCGCAACTCTGATGCCAATGCCCGAACAGTAGGTAGTTGATCTCCTGGTTTGAGAATGCCATTGACTACTTGACTTTGAATCTGGTTGACGATCTGGGTGTAGATGGGGAGCCCGGAATGAAAGTCGAGTTGGAGGGTGAGTTGTTTTTCTGTCATAATCTCTCTTATTGTACTAATTGTATCATTGTATACATTGTAGCACTTAAGGGAAGTTTGTCAAGTAGGTTTGCCCTAAACCGGGGATGATTTTGTACGAAACGCTGGACAGTTTCCGGTTCGGAATGAAGCGTTTCTGCTTACAGTCCTCTTATGATTCGTAAATAATCCACATGGTAGAATGTATTCGATTCAATTAAAGGAGTAGATCAATGGAAGCAAAGACTGGTACCTGGACTGAGAAAAAAGGTTTAGCCCAAATGCTAAAAGGCGGCGTCATCATGGACGTGGTGAACGCTGAGCAAGCTAAAATTGCGGAAGATGCCGGTGCTTGTGCAGTGATGGCTCTCGAACGTGTGCCTGCAGATATCCGTGCTGACGGTGGCGTGGCGCGCATGTCGGACCCGGATATGATCCTGAAGATCATGGATGCAGTGACGATCCCTGTCATGGCAAAATGTCGCATCGGTCATTTTGTGGAAGCGCAAATTTTGGAATCCATCGGTGTGGATTACATTGACGAGTCAGAAGTACTGACCCCTGCGGACGAAGAACACCACATCTTGAAGCACAATTTCAAAGTGCCATTCGTTTGCGGATGCCGAAATATTGGCGAAGCGCTTCGCCGCATTGGGGAAGGCGCTGCCATGATCCGTACGAAGGGTGAAGCAGGTACAGGAGATGTGGTGGAAGCCGTGCGCCATGCGCGGACTGTGATCGGTGCGATTCGCCAGTTGCAGACAATGGGCGATGAAGAACTGATGACCTTTGCCAAGAACAATGGCGCGCCTTATGAATTGGTGAAGGAAGTGAAAGAACTCGGTCGCCTGCCTGTTGTGAATTTTGCCGCCGGTGGCGTGGCCACGCCCGCCGATGCTGCGTTGATGATGCAGTTGGGTGTGGATGGCGTTTTCGTCGGTTCCGGTATCTTCAAGAGCGGAGACCCGGCCAAACGCGCGCAAGCCATCGTCAAAGCGGTGACGCATTATCAGGATGCTTCGATCCTGGCGGAAGTGAGCAAGAACCTCGGTGAGGCGATGGTGGGACGCAATGTCTCCCAGATGCCTGAAGCAGACAAGATCGCCGGGCGCGGCTGGTAACCTGACTGCGGACGATGAACGATAGACCATGGAATGGTCGGTTCGCCATCGTCCTTGGGTTATCGTCAATGGTCTTACCATGAAAATAGGTGTAATCGCCCTGCAGGGCGATTTTGCAGAACATATCTCCATGCTCAAACGCATTGGTGTTGAGGCGACGGAGGTGCGACTGCCCAGGCATTTGATCGGTTTGGATGGGCTGATCATCCCTGGTGGAGAGTCGACCACGATCGGCAAACTGGCAGTAGCCTATGGTTTGATGGAACCGCTTCGGGAGTTTGGCAAATCTCACGCCATTTGGGGTACGTGCGCCGGTGCGATCTTTCTTTCCCATGATATCGGTCGTGACCAACCCCTGCTTGGATTGATGAATATCAGGGTCCAGCGGAATGCATTTGGCAGACAGGTCGATTCTTTTGAGACCGATCTTGAGATCGATGAACTTTTCAAAGCCACAGGCACGGAGCACCCTTATCATGCTGTTTTCATCCGTGCACCCATTATTGAAGCAGTGAGCGGAAACGCAAAAGTATTGTCTGCTCTGGGAGATGGGCGTATCGTGGCCGCGCAGGAAGGCCATCTGTTGGCAACATCGTTTCATCCCGAACTTACAGGCGACACGCGCTTCCATGAATACTTTATTTCGCTCGCTTCATGAGGATGCCGGTGTAGTAAGATTGTAGAAATCCAATGTCCATTCGCCCGCTTGATCTGTTGGACCTTCCCATGATCGCCCGTTATCGGAACGATGTATTGACCCTCGATAGCGCGCGGGCGCTTACGCGTGGACACCCACTTGGGGCGATGGGATTGCTGGCTTATGTCAACCCGGCGCGGCATTTGTATGCGGCGGTCAAAAACGGCGACCAATCGACCTTGTTGGGCGGCATCATCCATACACGCGGGGAACCTTTCGCGAAACTCCTTTACCTCGCCCCGTCCTTCAGCCTGAGCGACCCGCATTTACCGGCGTTGATCGAACACCTGGCGACCCAGGCTGGCGAGTGGCAGGCAGTGCATGTCATTGCCGAAGTGGATGAAAGCAGCGACATCTTCCCGGCGCTGCGCATCGCGGGCTTCTCCGTCTATGCCTGGCAAAGGGTCTGGGATGTGAGTCAGATCGAGAGAACAGAATCAAGCCCAGGGTCCGGTTGGAGGCGCATCCAGTCGGTGGACCTGCCTGCGGTGCAAAGTCTGCATTATCAGATCGTGCCACAGTTAATGCATCCGGTCGAACCTGCGCCAAAGCGTGTGATCGGTTTTGTCCATAACGATATGCGTTGTTATGCCAGCGTGACATCAGGGATGTATGGGATCGTATTGACACCCCTCATTCACCCTGAAGAGGATGATGTGGAAGCCAAGGTGACCTCACTGGTCGCCGGCCTTCCAGATCGCCGCGGGCGTTCGGTTTATTTGAATGTACGTTCCTATCAAGCCTGGCTTGAGCCTGCCTTGGAAGACCTCGGCGCTAAGGCTTCGCAACGACAGGCCGTGATGGTAAAACATCTTGCACGCCTTGTGAAAAACGGTCAACCCGCCCGCATCGTTCCAGCCAATGCGGGCGTTCAACCTACACAGATGAGCCGAGTGAAAATCGATGAGTAACTGGTCAGCCTATAACAACGGAAAAAGTATCGGCACGTTGAGCGTTGAAGGGGGCTTGATCCTGTTCGATGAAGAGAACGCAGATGGCGCGCGCATCACGCTCAAACGCGGCAAGGGCTATGTTTCCATTTCCCTTAATATCTACGGCTGGATCGACCATACTCGTTTCTTCAACACCGATTCGGATGCGCAGCGCGAATACAGGGCCATGCGGCAGTCCGTGATCGATGTGCTTAATTTGATCAATCGTGACGGGGTTAGCGATCTGAAAATATGGGAAGCCATTTCAGAGTTTGTCAGGCGGTATCCATAGATGCTCAAAGCATTAATATTCGATTTTGATGGGCTGATCCTCGATACAGAGACGCCCGAAGTTTTTGTTTGGGAAACCATCTATCGCGAACACGGATATCAACTCCCCATTGAAGAGTGGGCAAAGACCGTGGGCGGATTCGGCCTCTCGACCTTTGATGCAGCTGAACATCTTGCGCATCTTTCCGAGGGACGGCTGGATCCTGTTTCCTTGCGGTTGCGCTACCGCCGTGAGTCGGATGCGATCGTCCAAGCCAGCCCCATCCTGCCGGGTGTGATGGACCTGATCCAGTCGGCCCAGCAGATAGGGGTGAAGGTGGCCATCGGCTCGAGTTCGCCGCATTCTTGGGTGGACTCACATACACAACGACTGGGCATTTACCATTTGTTCACCCCCATCATCTGTCAGGACGATGTAGCGCCCGGCAGAACGAAACCGCACCCGGATATCTATTTGAAGGTGTTGGACCAATTACAGGTTACGAACACTGAGGCGGTCATCTTTGAAGATTCACCCAACGGGGTCAAAGCTGCACGGCAGGCCGGGGTATTCGTGGTGGCTGTTCCCAATCAATTGACCGGGCAAATGCAGGTCAGCGGTGACATCACCGTTGCATCGCTGGAGGAAATATCCCTGCAACGGTTGATGGCGGAAGAACGTTTTGCGTTGTAAAAGCAAAGAGGGGTTATGAAGAAAAGAATTCCACTTATTATCGTAATTGCACTTGTCCTTTCAGGTGCTGTTTATTTTTGGATGAACCAACCGCGGGAGATTCCGCCACAAGTGATTGCCACCTCCATTCCGCCCTCTCCTTTTCCTACGGTTGCTCCGGCCCATGCGCCTGAATTGCTTCCCATCCCAGATGGAGATCTGAAAGAAGATATTATCGCCGCAGGGGATTATCTTGTGCGCCAGCAATTGGCAAATGGAGAACTGGCTTATCAGGTCAATATATTGAACAATGACCGTTCCTCCACGCCAACCTACATCCGCCTGATGGGTGGGACTGGCGCATTGTATTCGGTCTGCCGTGTAGCTGGGGATTCAGAATATTGCGATGCAGGTGACCGCGCCCTGGAACATTACTTGTCCATGCTGCTCAGCGACCCGGAACATTTCAAAGGGACCTGCCTTTACACCAATGGGGTTTGTCCACTGGGCGGGGCTTCAGCAGCGATTGATGCGATTTACAAACGCTGGCAGGCTACAGGCAGCGTGGTGTTAAATGGGAACGACCTGCTCGCCACCGCCGCGGACCTTGGGTATTTCATTGTCTCCATGCGCAGGCCGGAGGACGGCTTTTATCATTCCTTTGACCCTCATTTGGCAGGGACAGTGGACCTCAATTATTCATCGCCCACCTTCAACGGTGAGGGCCTGTACGCGCTAATGCAATTGTACGAAATGACGGGGAATGAATTCTGGCTGGCGCAGGCCCGCGAAGTGAACGACTTCATGCTCAACCAGCCGGTGATGGAGGATTACGGTCATAGCTACGCCTTTGCCCTGTTCGCCCGCCTCGATGAATTGACCCCGGCTGACAAGGCCTATGCCAGGCAGATCGCCGACCTCATTATCCTGGGTGAGATTCGATCCTTGAACCCGGCGAATGGCAGCAGTGCCACTGCCACAAAAATGGAGGCGCTTGCAGCCCTGGCAGAAGCGCTCACATTATCGGATGCAGATCATGAGTGGATCGCCCGTGAGATCCGCACGTTTATTACTTTTGTACAAGCGCGTCAACTGCCGGATAATGACTGTAATTTCGAGACCACGGATGAAATGATCAGACGTTATCAGGGAGGACTCTTCAGCAGTTGCGACGATCCGTCCATCCGAGTGGATGGGGTGCAGCATTGGATCAATGGCTTGACGACATATCTGGAATACCAGGGCCTTGTGGGAAGGCGATAAACTACACGGCTTTGAAAAGTCTCAGGGCGATGATTTCATTCCAAACCAGAATTGCGAACAAAAAGATGTAAAAAGCCGCGCCTTTAACAAAGAAAGCCGGGGCAGCAAGGGCCAGGGTCAGCCAGGTGTAAGTGGAGAGGTTCCTCCACTTTTCATCGGAGCGAAAGGCGAAGCCGAGCACGATCATGGCTGGGAACAAGGTCAGCCCGAGCAGTACAAATGAAAGATCATGCAGCTGTCCATGCCAGGTGGCGGGAGTATCACGGATGGTTGGGTCGGTGGTGAATGCCAGAGCGGCAAGGAATAGACCGGCGATCATAATCAGCGTGGCACCGACTCGTGAAGCGCGGCCAGGTTTCAGGTCCAGCAGGAGGCGATACCCAAAAGTGGCCATGATCGATCCGCAGATGATAAAGGTTGTGGTCATGATCCATCCGTATGGACCAAGCGCCAATCCGCTTGGCCAGTCGAAGGTGGGGTCTTGAGTGGGATGCCAGCCAAGGG
>DAOQBX010000002.1:0-18360 GCA_035340155.1 Anaerolineales bacterium
TTTTCCCTGGACTGTCGTCTAGGACAGGCTGGCTGGACGGCTTCGCCGTCCCCGCCCCAGCGCAGGTATCCCCTACGGGGACGATGGCGCAAACCGTTGGGCGTGCGCACATCTCAAGCAGTTTTCTACACCTTAGGGCGGATAAGCATATAACTTCAAGTTCTAATAGTTGGCGATTTGATAATAAAACCATTGATAACCAGGTGAACCTATGCCTCATGTCATGATCTACAATTCGGAATTACATATCATCGAAACAAATTACCAGGGAATGATCTCGTTTAATGAGATCATAGGAACTTTTTCCGAGGCGCTTCAACTGATTCGAGACGTCAATTGTTATTTGACCCTTGGTGATTATCGTAATGCGAATGTGAATATTTCAACATTGGAAATTCACCAACTGCCCGGGATAATTTCAACCATGTCAACACAAACTGGAATTTCCCCGTTTAAACTTAAGCGGGCGTTTGTTGTATCAAAAAATTTAGATGATTTTCATTTCTTTGAAAATGTGACACGCAATAATGGTCAACTGGCCAAAATATTTCAAGACGTTGATGAAGCAAAAAAATGGCTGCTCCAAAAATAACGCTGCCCACCGATGAGCAGCAGTGCCAGGGAGAGATGGGAGAAATGGGCGGGAAGATGGCCCGAAAGGAAAACAGGTTCGGACCATGAAAGATCCGAACCTGTTTTAAGCGGTTTTTTTATTACTCACTATTCATATCATTGAGATAAGGGGGGCTATGCTAGTCATTCCTTAGAACAGAGTATACTTTCATCAATCAGAGGAGACCTCGTCTTGAACAAACAACGTCTTGAAGCCTTTTCAGATGGCGTCTTTGCCATCGTCATCACTCTGTTGATCCTCGATATCAAGATCCCGGCCGTGCCGCCTGACGAACTCGGCGGCGCGCTGGTTCATATCCTTCCCCAAGTCCTTACCTACATCCTGAGTTTCTTCATCGTCGGCCTATATTGGCATTCCCATCATCAGGTGGCAGCTCAAATTCAAGGCATTGACGAAGCGTTCATCTGGTTGAACCTGGTCTGGCTGTTGTTCGTCAGCGTGTTACCGTTTCCCACCGCTTTGCTGGGACGGTACCCCCTTCAGCCCATCCCCCTGACAATTTACGGCGTCAACCTGATCCTTGTCAATATCACCGGCTTTCTGATCCTGGTCTATTTCCAAAAGCGGCCTCACTTGCGCACCCGGCCCATGAGCCTGGCCGAACTTCGCGCCACCTCCCCCATCTACATCGTCGTAAACGGACTCTACGCCATCGCCATTGGGGCTGCATGGTTCTTTCCCTGGCTGAGTTACGGCATCTATTTTTTCGTTCTCATCTGGGTGATCGTCCGCGCTATTCAACGCTCCAGCCCCGACAAAGAACAAACCAAAGAGGCTCTATGAAACCCATCACCATTCGCATCCAACGCCACAACAACCAGACCCCGCAAGAGATCTGCGCAGCCTTTCTCGATACAGATCGCTGGCCGGAATTTCAGGGATACTCCATTTTGCCGGGGATAAAAAGCGCCCGCTTCGAAACCCGGACCTCGAACATGATCGGCTCCAGAATCCGTGTGCATAACACCGATGAATCCTCCCACGTCGAGGAGATCATTGAATGGGATGAGAACCGCAAGTTGGCGCTCCGCTTTCAAGAGTTCAATTCGCCGCTTAAAGATCTGGCATCCCACTTCATCGAAGAATGGATCTTCGCTCCATCTCAAAGCGGAACGGAGGTTATCCGCTCCATGAGCATGTACCCAAAGAATGTTCTCGGCTGGGTTATGCTCTTCCCCATCTCACGGCTGATGAAAAAAGCGTTCGAGAAAAACGCCTCCCAATTGGAGAAATGAAGCAAATCAAAGGAGCACATTCCATGCCCTCACCCAAATCCCCTGTTCACGAATTACGAATTGCGATCACCACCCACGACTATGAAAGATTGGTCAAGTTCTACTGCCAGGGTCTCGGCATCGAACCAGCCGCCATTTGGAACAACGGCCAGGGACAGGCGCTCATGCTCACCCTGGGCCGCGCCAACCTTGAGATCTTCGACGAAGCGCAGGCGGAGACCATAGACCAACTCGAAGCCGGACAGCGTGTCAGCGGGCAGGTTCGGCTTGCGTTACAAGTTCCAGATATCGAATCTGCCATGGAGCGATTACTCGCCAACGGGGCCATCCTCGTTCACCCACCGGTGGCCACTCCATGGGGTGACCGCAACGTCCGCATTCAGGACCCGGATGGCATGCAGATCACCCTGTTCCAACCTGCTGAATCCGAAGAGCAGCCCCAGCCGTAAGTTTCCGCATCTATAAATCATCTACACGACATGACAAACTTCAGGACCATTTCCGATGTAATCGATCCTCAACTGGTTGTGGAAGGCGCGGGAGTTTTACTCCGCCGTTCCATCGCGCCGCGCCAGAGTAATGAGCACGATCCGTTCCTTTTATTCGACCATTTCGCCTTCAACAACCCCATCGAAGGGCCGATCCGCGGATTCCCTACGCATCCTCATCGAGGCATTGAAACGGTCACCTATATGCTCGAAGGCACTGTCCGCCATCGTGACAGCCTCGGCAACATGGGCACCATCGGTGAAGGCGATGTACAATGGATGACCAGCGGCAGCGGCATCCTGCATGAGGAAATGCCCCAGCGCAGCCTGCAAGGCAACATCTACGGCTTTCAACTTTGGGTCAACCTGCCCGCTGCGCAAAAGATGAGCCCGCCGCGCTATCAGGAAGTTAACGCCAGCACCATTCCTGTCATCGAAAAGGATGGAGCCACCATCCGCCTTGTGGCTGGAGAAGTGGATGGCCAGCGCGGGCCGGTGACCGAGATCGCTGCTGCGCCTCTTTACATGGATGTGAAACTGGCACCCGGAGCCCGGTTCGTTTACCCCATCTCAGGCGGACACACCGCATTGGCCTACGTTTTCCAGGGAACAGGCGAGTTTGCTGGCGAGGTCATTGAATCTGTCAGCATGGTGGCATTCAAAGATGACGGCGACCATATCGAGGTCAAGACCGAAGCGGGCGTACAATTCATGCTCATTGCAGGCGCGCCGTTCAAGGAGCCCATTGTGCCGTACGGCCCATTCGTCATGAACACCGTCGAAGAGATCCAACAGGCCATCCGCGAATTACGAAACGGGACGTTCATCAAGTAATTTACAAAGGCGCACATGGATGCGCCTTTATTTTTTGGAGGGTTCGCATGTCGCAAGTTCTTTATGGACCACGCCTGGGCAGGGAAGGTCAATTACGGGTTGGATGCAGCGCGGTCATCTTCGATGAAACCCGCACAAAAGTGTTATTGACCCAGCGACAAGATAACGGCCTCTGGTGCCTGCCCGGTGGACATATGGAGTCGGGTGAAAGCGCCGCCGAAGCCTGCGAGCGCGAAGTATGGGAAGAGACCGGCTTGAAGGTCCGCGCGACGCGCCTGTTGGGTGTTTACAGCAATCCCGATCAACTCGTCATCTATAAGGATGGCAATAAGGCTTTCTTTGTTGTCCTCAATTTCGAAGTGGAAGTCCTTGAAGGCGAAGTTGGCCTGAGCGATGAGACCACGGCCTTCGGCTGGTTTACTTTGAAAGATATGGAGAGCATGCAGATCCATGCCAACCACAAGTTGCGGGTGGAAGACGCCCTGCGCGGCGGCGATGCTGCCATGCGATAGGTCTCCAGTACCAGGGTACGATATAAAACACGCCACTAGATTCCTGTTGGCGTGTTTTTGATTCAAATCTTACAGATGGAGTTGCAAATGCTGAACAGACTTTCAAAACGCTTCTATCAATGGACCAAAGGCTGGCTTGTGCTCGTACTGCTGGTGCTGGACGGATTTTTCTCGGGCTTTCTGCTGCCACTGGTGCAGGGCATCATGCAGGGTGGCCAAGGCGGCATCCAGCCGCTGGACTTGATGTTCTTCGCCACGCCCGAAAAACTCTTCGGCATGATCCAAAACTATGGAGAGTTCACCCGTCCGTTCTACCGCAACATTGAGTTGACGGTGGATATCGTTTACCCCATTGTGTACTTGTTCTTCTTTGGGTTGGCGATCTCATGGTTCTTTCAGCGCGGCTTTGCGCCGGATAGCCCGATGCGAAAGTTCAACATCGTTCCGCTCGGTGCATGGTTCTTTGACCTGCTGGAAAACATCGTCATCGTCATATTGCTGTCAGTCTTTCCTGCAACACCCCTGATCTTGGGCTGGCTTTTATTTATGCTCAGCACGGTCAAATGGATCTTTGCAGGAGCAAGCGTGGTGCTGATGCTGGTCGGGTTGGCGATGGCGGCGAAGAATCGATTTCGGAAACAGGAATAGGCAAATCTCGGCCAACCGGGGATTGTCCGAGATCAACCTCCTAAATCTTCAACCACCACACACCTGTACATTCAGGGAGAATGGTCCACTGATGCTGCACGACTTGATCTCCTAATGCATTCCCAAAGAAAAAGCGCGAGAGTTCCTCGGCCTCAGCCAGCGACTCAAACTGATAGTCGGTGCGGATCCAGGTCTTTTGAAAACCCATTTCATCCAGCCAGGGATAAAAATCCTTGAGGTGCTCCAGATGGATCGGCGCTTCATTGCTCGTACCGAGCGACTCATACAAAACGATGAATCCTCCCGGCTTGAGGACGCGCTTCATCTCGCCCAGCCATTTCTGCAACTCGGACCGCCAGGTCTCGGGATTCCACACCGCCAGGTAACTGACGCTCCAACCGGAGACAACAAGGTCCGCCGAATGGTCTTCGACCGGTAACTGACGATGGTCGGCATTATCCACCTGCCAGTTGGTTAATCCGCTGGCCATGAACTTCTCGCGGCAGACCCGCAGCATTTCCTCTGAGATGTCAAAAGCGCGGACGCGGCCCACATGCGGGGCGAGGATACAAGCCAGGCGACCGGTACCCGCCCCAATATCCAGAACGATGCGGTTTTCCAAAGGCGTGATGCTGCGCAAGGTTTTGAGAATGTTTCCCTGATGATCCTCGCGCGCGATCAAGGCTTCGTACTTATCCCCTTCGGTTTTGTAGATTTCTTCTTGTGTAGGCATGCTCTGATTTTAAAGCAATTTTCAAGCGCGCTGGGTATAATCGGCGGATGTCCACTCTTTCCTCTACCGCACAAAAGATCCAAAACCTACTGAATGAACTTGGTTACGAATATGTTGTGATCGAACATGCCGAGTCAACCCGCACAGCACAGGAAGCCGCCGACCGCGCAGGCTGCGAACTGGGCCAGATCGTCAAGTCGCTTATTTTCCGCGGCAAGACCAGCGGCAAGCCCATCCTGGTGTTGACCTCAGGGCCGAATCGTGTGAATGAAAAGCAGATCAGCACGCATGCCGGGGAATCCATCGGCAAGGCCGACGCGGACTTTGTGCGCGCCGTTACCGGATTCGCCATCGGAGGTGTACCGCCCCTCGGCCACGTGGAAAAGATGGAGACGTACATCGATGAGGATTTTCTGCAATATGCCACCATCTGGGCGGCGGCTGGAACTCCCAATGCCATCTTCGAACTGAAGTCTTCTGACCTGCAAAAGATGACCGACGGGAAGATCGTTTCGGTCAAGTGAAAAAACCATCAAGCGAATTTGGGGTTTCTTAATTGGGAGGCAGTTTTATGTCTAATTTCTTTTCAGTCGAGTACACCAGCGTACCCTTGCAGATCTTCGGCTCCAAGCACCTGACCGTGATCGCACTGTTTACGCTCTTTTGTCTTTCCTTTGTCTACTTCCGCAACGTGTGGGGAGAGAAGGAAAAAAGAAACATGCGGGTGGCGCTTGCCACCCTGCTGGCGGTCAACGAGATCGGATTGCACATCTGGTCGGCGTATTGGGGCATTTGGAACATCCAGACGATGCTGCCGCTACACTTATGTAGTGTGATGGTGTGGATCACGGTCTACATGGCATTGACGCGGAACTATAGTCTGTATGAAGTCACTTACTTTCTCGGAATCGGCGGGGCGCTGCAGGCTTTCCTCACCCCGGCAGACGCGGCCATGTATGATATTCCGCATTATCGTATCCTTCAAACCTTGATCGCACACGGATTATTAATCACCATTCCAATATATATGACCGTGGTGGAGGGCTATCGCCCCACCTTGAGTTCATTCAAACGCATCTTCCTTTGGACGAACATTTACATGGTCATCATCTTTTTCGTCAACCGCGCCATCGGCAGCAACTATCTTTTCATCGCACAGAAGCCGCCCTCTCCCACGTTGATGGATGCGCTCTCGCCCTGGCCGTGGTATATCCCTGAACTGGAAGTGGTCGCATTCGCCATTCTATTCATTCTCTATATCCCATTTCTGGCAGGCGATTATTTTAAAAAGAGAGCAAACGCCCAGCCGGCATAAACAAATATCCCTGCACCTGCCTGAACCTGGGCAGGTGTTTTGTATCAGGAAAGTTCTTGTACCTGCGATTTAAATATACGAACCACATATCCGTTACAAAAGAGCCAATGACAACCGCTCGTCTTTCAATAAAATAGGGTATAAAGATTTCAGGAGCGTTTATGAATCCCAAACCTCGAAATTACTTTTTCTCCCTTACCCTGATATTCGCCCTTTCGATCTCCGCCTGTAACATGCCAATCGGAGACCCCACCGCCACGCCAACGGTTGAGCCGCAGACCGTCCCATCCACGGGTACAGGGAATATTTCTGGCGCTGTCTGGCATGACCTGTGCGCCATTCCCACCGGCCCCCTGCCCGATCCCCTGCCTGTGGGTTGCATTTCAAATGGAACAGGTGGAGCCAAGGCCAATGGGGTTCGCGAAGGAAATGAACCAGGCATCCCGGAAGTGGTTGTCGACCTTCATATGGGCGATTGCAATGCTCCCATCACCGCCAGCGCCTCTACAGACTTGAACGGCAATTATTCATTTCCAAACCTGGCCGGGGGTCGTTACTGTGTCAGTATAGACCTGAACAATCAGACCAATCAAAAGGTGCTCATCCCAGGCGAGTGGACGCATCCCCTTGAGACAACATCCATGATAAATATTCCAGGCGAGGTTGGAAACGGATTGGCACTGGCCGGGATGGATTTCGGTTGGGACTATCAATTTCTGCCGGAGGTCAGCGCACCACCGGTTGAAAGCCCAACCCCTGTTCCGCCCACGCTCGGACCGCAAGGCCCGGTATTCGTTGTGGATATTGCCGCCAACTGCCGATCAGGGCCAGGAACGGTCTACCCCATCCTGACGACTTTCCCGCTCACCACCACCCTTACCCTCACAGGGCGCAATAGCGACAGCACCTGGTGGTATGCGGCGATGAATGCATCCCAGTTCTGCTGGATATCCGGTGTAACAGGTCACACCAACGGCAATGTAGGCGGGCTGCCAGTGGTGGCCGCGCCTCCGACACCCATTCAGCCAACAGGAACGCCGGCACTCACACTCACCCCAGGTAGCAGCGGGAATAACCCGAATGCGCCTGTTCTAAGCGGGTCTGTGGTCAACAATACTCCAGTCTATTACCCGACCAGTTCCTGTCCTGGTTCCAATAATTTCACTGTCGCCATTCATGTCACCGATACCAACCTTTCCACAGTCTGGCTGATGTATAGATTGGTCACCAAGGCTGGCTCTGCAGGTGCCTGGAATCAACTCAACCCAAACGACAACGCCAGCGGAGGGTTGTATGGCTTCAATTACGAACTTGGAAAGCAAATGAAAGCCGAACTGGGCGAAGATGGCGGACAGATCCAATACCAGTTTTACGCCAAAGACAGTGACGGAAATCAGTCCCTTTATCCGTCCGGAAACGCCCTCAATATTCCGCTGGAATATTGCCCATAACACCGAAAATCACAGGCCATGTCATTTAAGGCCTGTGATTTTTTAATTGCACGGGTTGACCAATTATCGTAGAATCCGCCCAACCAACCAAAGGAGAGAAAATGGTAGCAAAAGAAAAACCTGATTCCCGACTCATGACCGAGGAAGCGGACTTCCTCCAGATCAAAGCCATAGACCATGTCCACTTTTATGTGGGCAATGCCAAGCACGCCATGTATTATTGGTGGAAGGCGTATGGCTTCAAACCAGTGGCCTACTCCGGGCTGGAAACCGGCAATCGTGACTTCGCTTCCTATGTACTTGAAGCGGGGCAGGCGCGTTTCGTTGTTTCTGCGCCTTATTCGCCATCCAGCCCGCTGGCCTCGCACCATATGCTGCATGGCGATGGCGTCAAGGTGATCGCCATGGAAGTAGACGACGTGGAAAAAGCCTGGCATGCCACCACTTCGCGCGGCGGACGGTCCGCATGGGCCCCGCGTGAAGAAAAGGATGACTTTGGCATATACCGAACATCCGCCATTTATACCTATGGTGAAACCCTGCACGTCTTCGTGGATCGCGGCGATTACAAGGGCTCCTTTGCGCCCACCTACAAGCCCATCCACTACGAAGCAGAGTCCACCGGTCTGGCCGCCATCGATCACATTGTTGGAAACGTTCAACTCGGCAAGATGAACCAGTGGGTCAACTTCTATCACCAAGTGATGGGTTTCCGTCAACTCATGCACTTTGATGACAAGGATATTTCCACTGAATACTCGGCCCTCATGTCCAAGGTCATGCAGAACGGCAATGGACGCGTCAAGTTCCCTATCAACGAACCGGCCGATGGAAAAAAGAAAAGCCAGATCGAAGAGTATCTCGATTACTACCTCACCCCCGGCGCCCAGCACATTGCCATGATCACAGGCGACATCCTCACCACCGTGGATAAACTCCGCAGTAATGGCGTCGAATTTCTGCGCGTGCCAGAAACCTACTACGAAATGCTGCCAGACCGCATCGGCAAGATCAAGGAAGACTACAAGACCATCCATGATCTGGGCATCCTCGTGGACAAGGATGACGAAGGCTACCTGTTGCAAATCTTCACCCGTCCCATACAAGACCGCCCCACCATGTTCATAGAGATCATCCAGCGCCACGGCTCTCAGAGTTTTGGCAAGGGAAATTTCAAAGCCTTGTTTGAATCGTTGGAACTGGAACAGGAACGCCGCGGCAATCTGTAACCAAATATCCAGCGCCTCATTACAGACCCGCTGCCTGCTCCACTTTCAGGCAGCGGGTCTGACCTTTTAGGTGTTTTTCCAACTGAATAACTCCAAATAGTATCTATGGGGCATGGGATGCACCTCAGCATCCCGGTACACTCATTGCCAACCCAACATCCCAAAAAATGGAGTTACCTCGGTATGAAAAAGATCATCCCCGGCTTGATGGCCACTTTATTATTTATGTTAGCCTGCGGATTAAACGCCCCCGGCAACCAACCAGAACCACAGATCAATGTGGAAACTGCTGTCGTTCAAACTTTGCAGGCTCTAACAGATTCCGCGCCATTGGAACCAGCCGTTACACAAGCGGGCGGTCAAATAACCCCGGATGGCGAAATCGTCATCTCCGGAGGGACATCTTTCCTGGCGCCCAACGGCATGACTAGCGGCGCAACTGCCACTAACACTACTGAGGTCGAATTCCCCTATGTCAACCCCTCAAATGGGGATATGCCCTCGCACAAAAAATTCATTCTGAATAATTACCCGGTCCAAGGGACAATGTTCCAGCCGCAGGTGATGGTCTTCAAAGCCAGTGAATATGCTCAATACAGTGAGTTCACAGCCAAAATCATTGCTTATCTTCAGGCCATGCAATACACCGACGGGCAGCCCCTGCCGGAAGACCTTCCGAGCGGGCCTGTATACAATGCGCGCATCCATGCCTTAAACTTCCAGAACGGGAAAGGCATTCGCTACTTGACCCAATTCGACCAGGCTTTCATGCCTGCCAACAATCAGGAAATGTTCTACTATTTCCACGGCATCACCAGCGACGGACAATATTACGTTCAAGCCATTCTTCCCATCCAGGTACCCTTCCTTGCCGCAGATGGAAATCCGGATTCCCCCGTTCCCACAGATGGCGTCCCCTTGAACCTGGACGACTTCAATGGATATGGGAATGCGATTACAGAAAAATTGAACGCTGCCGATCCTTTCTCATTCACACCGTATTTAGACCACCTGGATGCCATGATGGAATCCCTGCTTGTGAACGGACTGTAAGCATTACAAACTCATCGAGGACACAATGAAAACAAACACAATCGGACTTTGGATCGGCATAACCTTGTTCATTCTGGCTTGCGGATTGACCGCCCCCACCCCTGCTCAGGAATCGACTGCCGGGGTGGAGACCGTAGTCGCCGCCACTCTTGAATCGTTAACAGCTGCTGCCCCAAATCCGCAGCCCAGCGGAACGCAGGCAGAGTTTCAAAATGTCAAATTCACCATTCCAGAAAATCTCGCCACCAGCGCGCAATCCCAGATCGTTCCCGCCGCCGACGACTCCATTACCGGACCCTGGGGCGTTGCGCCAGAGCATATTGAATTCGTATTGGTGGATTACCCGGTCAAAGATGAATTCTTTCCGCCGGTCGTTCGCATCTACCCAGCCCGGGAATATGCGGAGGTCAATCCATGGGCACAGGGCAGTATTTCAAGATTACAGGCAATTCTGGCAAGCCCATCCATGCCTCTGACAAATGACAACCTATCCACTATTCCGTTCAATGGAGCGGCAGCCCAACAGTACGCCGCTCAAGCCAAACGTCTATCCTTCCTCAATGGGAACGGCGTCGCCATGCTCTCTCAATACGCCCAATTCCCCGGACCCATCTTGAAGAATGATAGTTACTATCACTTTGAAGGCCTGACCAGCGACGGGAAATATTTGGTTGCCATTATGTTCCCTGTCACTCTTCCCATTCAAGCCTCTGCAGATAACCCATCAGCAGATGGCATCAAATATCCCGATGACCGTTCAGATGTCAATGGATTAAACACTTATTTTCAAGAAATGACAGACTTTCTCAATTCTGCTGATCCCGCCTCCTTCCAGCCTGACCTTAATTTGCTGGATACCCTCGTTCGGTCGATCAGCATCCAATAAGGAGAATCTATGAACGACCAAGTGATCACCATCCGCCCACAAGGGACGCATCTGACCAAACAACAATTACCAAATTTTGAGGGCATCTCCGCAGCCACAGCCGGGTCCAAACACTTATGCATGCACCTTGTCATCATCCCACCGGGTGGAAAAGCCGCTGCCCATTATCATGATGGCTACGAAACGGTCATCTATGTGATCCAAGGCCGCGCTGAAACCAAATACGGGCCAAGCCTGGAGTTTTCCAGTCTCAATGAAGCGGGTGATTTTATCTACATCCCGCCCAACATACCACACCAACCGGTCAACCTTAGCGAGACAGAACAGGTCATCGCTGTCGTCGCTCGCAACGATGCTAATGAACAGGAAAGCGTAGTGTTGTACAATGTGGGCAGCAATTCATAGGCAATCACCTGGCTTGCCTAGATCCCGTCCATCAAAATTTTAGAATGATAAGGAGTACACATGCCCTACTATCACAAACTTGGACAGATCCCCCACAAACGCCATATCCAATTCAAAAAACCGGATGGAAAATTGTATCGCGAAGAGGTCATGGGGCTGGAAGGCTTCTCCTCCCTGCAATCCATCCTTTACCATCACTTTCTACCGCCACGCGTGATGAAAACCGCCGATTGCGGCCCCGCCAAACCCGAATACGTAGACTTCGGCCCGATCCGTCACCGCGCCTTGAGAACGCATCAAACCCCGCTCGGCACTGATCCTGTTTCTGCGAGAATCCCTCTCCTCGGAAATAACGATGTCATCCTCGGCGTATCGCGTGCCCCCAAAGGCGGCATGGATTATTTTTACCGCAACTCGCAAGCCTACGAGACCTGGTGGGTGCATGACGGCAGCGGCACATTGAAGTCGCAATTCGGAAACCTGTCGTTCCGCAAAGGCGATTACATCGTCATCCCCTTCGGCACAACCTGGAAGATGGAACTCAACGAGGAAAGCAAGTTCTTTACCATCGAAAATCCCAGTCAGATGGAGCCGCCCAAACGCTATCGCAATCCATACGGTCAATTGCTCGAGCATGCACCCTTCTGCGAGCGCGATATCCGCGTGCCCACAGAGTTGGAAACGCACACGGAGCGCGGAGAGTTCGAGGTCCGCGTAAAGGTGCGCGACCGTATATCACAACACATCCTGGATTATCATCCCTTTGATGTGGTCGGCTGGGATGGCTATCTCTATCCGTGGATATTCAATATCGAGGACTTTGAACCCATCACAGGGCGAATTCACCAGCCCCCTCCAGTCCACCAGACCTTTGAGGCGCATAATTTTGTGGTTTGTTCCTTCGTCCCGCGCCTGTTCGACTATCATCCCGAGGGCATCCCTGCGCCCTACAATCATTCCAACATCCAGTCCGATGAAGTGATTTACTACGCCGAAGGCAACTTCATGAGCCGCAAAGGCATTGACCGCTCGGATATTTCCCTGCATCCCTTTGGCCTGCCGCACGGCCCCCAACCCGGCATGACCGAAGCCAGCATTGGCAAGACGGAGACAAAGGAACTTGCTGTAATGGTGGACACCTTCCACCCGCTGCAATTAACAAAGCAGGCGCTTGAAATGGAAAAACCTTACATGGAAACCTGGCTGGAAGGCGACGGCGAATAAAAAAATCCCTGGAGACAACGTGAAGAGAATCGCTATACTGATATTGATCACAGGTTGGATGCTTTCAGCCTGCAACATGCCCTCCGCCACCAACGAACCGCAGATCGCCACAGCCGCGGCCCTAACCGTGGAAGCAGTGCTCAATTACCCGACCCCGCTTGCAAGCCCAACAGCGGGGTCGGGAGAACCATCCTTAACACAGCCCCCTGTAAACGCCGCCACGATTACGCCCACCTTTTCCAAACCATTGGCAAGTTTCGAAGATGTCACCAACTGCCGAAACGGCCCCGGCACAGATTACGATAAGGTCACGCAGATCCTGCCTGCCCAATCAGTAGAGATCGTCGGCTATTTTCCGCCGAACTATTGGATCGTCCAAACCGACAAGGGGACCTGCTGGGTTTCCGGCGAGTTCGTCACGCCATCTGGAAGTTACGCTTCCGTGCCAACAGTTACTGCACCACCCACTCCATTTGGCGGGGCACCGGAAGCCCCCACGTTCACCAAAGACGGCTGGAATTACTTTTGCCGCGGCGACGGCCAGACCGAGGTCACATTGAACTGGAACGACAGGTCCGATACCGAATCCGGATATCGGGTCTTACGCGAAGGCGAAAAAGTAGCCGAACTCCCCGCCAATTCGACCACCTTTAGTGAGGTCATCCCGCTCTCTTCAGGCGGAACCACCAATTATCAGATACAAGCCTTCAATTCGGCCGGAGAATCCACCAGCAACACAGCCAGTTTTACCTGCCCATAAGTATAGAACAGTCCGTTCAAAACTTACTTTCTCTATCGCAATATATTTCGCACCAAAACATAAACACCTCCTGAATAGGGGGGGTTACATCCACGGTTTTATTCTCAATTCAAGTAACAGGCCTCATCTTTTCCAATACCTTTGCTGTGGGGTAAGGCCAGATTTCGCCCCTCACCCCTTTGGCCAGGTAAAAGTCACCGGCACGCACCGTCTCCTCGCCTTCTAGCGTGTGAACGGTCACCTTTTGATTCTCATCACCACCGGTCACATCAGTCAATGGAACCAGCCATGTCACCGCGCGCTTGATACACAGTCCCGGGCCAACCACCATATAAGTTTCATCAAAGATGCGGGCATCGATGGGCCACGGTTCATCAGGAGCGTTCAACTCGCTGATCAGCATATCCCCGCATGTAGCAGTCAGCACAGCACCCCAGGGCGTTTTGATCTCCCTGGTCTGCGGCTGATCCGGCGTGGGAGAAAACGGAATTACCCGCCTTACCAGTACGTTTCGATAAGGTTTGAAATCAAGGGTTCCAAGTATCGGACTGTCAGATGATAATTCAAACGGCTTAACCAATAGTCTCTCCAACAAAAAAACACTCGCCAATCAATTTTATTATGAAACCCCCATCCTGTAATGGAAAAGGTCACTTGTGTCTCTCACCCCCTTGTGCTATAAAAAGCCACCATGAATCCTCTCATTGTGATCGTTGGTGCAAGCGGGGTCGGCAAGACCACATTGGCCCGCGCCTTATGCACCGCCCATGAATTTTCATTGGCGGTCGAACAGCATGAAGAGCGGCCTTTTCAGGCACTCTTCAAACAGGATGCCAAATACGCTCTTGCCAATCAGATGGATTATCTTATCTTCCGCGCTGAGCAGGAACGCTTACTGAGGTCTGGCAGCAAGCCCGCCTTGATGGATGGCGGCTTCGACCTGGACTTTTTCGGATTCACCCGCCTCTTCCACACTCATGGCTGGCTCAGCGCAGCAGAGTTTGACTTGTGCCGCCGCTTCCATGCCCTGACGCGCAGCCTGCTGCCCCCGCCAGACCTGATCGTCGCCTTGAGCGCGGATGCCCAAATCGTCCGCGAGAGATTAGCTCAAAGGAACAGAATCAACATTGCTTCAGGTGAAGATGCGGAACTGCTCGAGAAGTTCGTCCAGGAATGGCTGGCGACAGTTCCCAAAGCACATTTACTCCGGCTGGATGTCTCACACGAAGACCCGGGCTATTTTCGCAGCATTCCTCTCATCCTTGATAAAATTAAGGGACTCAGAAACTAGATGGAAAATTTCGACGCGCTTAAACACAATATACACGGAGCACCAACCTATAAATTATCGAACGCCAATGTCTTCGTCTCACCGGGCGGCTTCCATTACGTGGACCATCTTGATCCTGTGCAGGAAATTTCACCGGAGATCGACGGCAGCGGCCTGACGAGTGAAGAGATTCGATACATCGAAAAATCGCTGCAATCGAACCCGGAACGCATCGAGAATCAGGTCAGCGCAAGCCTGCAACACGGCAAAATCAACGGCGGGAAGGTATTGGACATTGGTTGCGGAGGCGGGCTGTTCCTGTTGAGGATGAAAGAATCTGGCGCAGAATGCCTTGGCATCGAGTTAAGCGATACACGTGCGTTTTACGCAATGACCCGACACGATCTGGAAGTCGTCAAACGTCCCATCGAAGATGAATACTGGCAATCGTTTTATGGCAGTTTTGATGCCGTAACCTTATGGGATGTGATCGAGCATGTTAATTATCCATTGGCAACGTTGCAAACAGCCGCCAAAATGCTCAAGCCTGGCGGGGTCCTGCTTATCGATACCCCATGCCGTGACGCCTTCTATCATCGTTTTGGCGCATTTTCATACAAGATCTCGGGCGGAAAATATCCAACGTTTCTCAACACCATGTATTCGGCAAAATTGTTCGGACACAAACAGATCTTTTCACTCGCCGAGATGAAGGCTGCTTACGAAGCAGCCGGAATGGATGTGGTGGAGATGCGAAAATTCCATGAGTTATCTTTCCCCTACAGTTTTTATTTGAGGAAGTTGGTGAAGTCCGAATTGCTGGTGAAGGTACTATTACCGCTTGTACATATTTTCTTCATCCTATTCCCCATCCGTAACAAAATGCTGGTGGTGGGTCGCAGGAAATAACCCGCACCGATATGATGTCTTTTGAAGAATACATCGCCGAAGTGGCTTCGCGAACTTTAAAGAACGGTGGCAGCGCTTCGAGACCATCAACCTGCATCTTCCTTCCAGTTGTAGATCTATGGTGCTTTCCAAAATATCCGGCTAAGACCGTCATTCTTCCTTTCACGATCAACCTGAAAGCCGAAATCAAAAAGTTCATCTCTGTCAATGAAATATATCTGGGGGAATCCGAATGCTGGCTTGGAACATGGGTCAACCCCAAAACGGGAGATTATTACCTAGATGTCGCCACGGGTTTTGAGAGTCTTGCCGAAGCGCAGAAGAAAGCCGCTCAACTTGGCGCAAAGGAAGGCAGGAAGATCGTGGCACTATTCAATCCAAAACAGAACCAAACTGTATTCCTCTAATTTCAGCGGATATCCACTTTCATAATATAAACCAATAAGCGGTGAAACAGAAAAAAGGGGAAAAGCAATACCAAATGAACGATATTACTCAGACCGAATAACAACGAGACCGAATATAAAAATGCATCCAGTGAAGGGGCAAGATTTTGTAACATCCACGTGCCTGCCCCGGCGGCAATGGCAAGGATGAGCATGCCGGCCACCCACAAGCCAAGCGGCAGCCATGAATGGCGATCTGATTCGGAAGGCAGCATGGTGCTGGAAACAGCAAATGTCAGGTAGAACCACAAATAGAAATCCGGGATGCCAGGCAGAAAACCCAGGCCCATCCAGAACAATTCGATCTGGCCATGTCGAAGCACATCCCACAGCGTATTCACGTGCAATTGGTAGATCCCGGCATATGCAACGAAGACAGCCCCGGCGATCAGCGGCGCCAACCCTACAAGCGAGTCACGGAAGACATCCGTCTGATCGGTCTCCACGTAGCCCATCAATAAACGGCCATCCGGCAGAGTTTGGGGGATCAGGGAAAATCCGCGTGTACGCACCCGCAATAACTTAGCCATGAGGAAATGACTAAGCTCATGCAGGAACACGCCAGGGAAGAACAGCATCGAAAAAAGACCAATGGTCACCGGCAGGCTGCGCGTGATAAGCAGGATCACCGCCTGGATCTCGCGATGTAAAAGCCGCTGGAGGAAGACCAGCGGCAGGAGCATCAAGACGAATAAAAGAAAACCGGTGAACGGCACTATGCTTTCACCGCCGCCTGTGTAATGGCAACAAACTCATCCTTCAAACTTGCGCCGCCCACCAATGCGCCGTCAATATCGGGTTGGGAAAAGAACTCAGCCGCGTTTGCACCCGTAACCGAGCCGCCGTACAACACACGCACGGCCTGCGCGGTCGTCTCGCCATACAATTCGGCAATGGCAGGGCGGATGAAATCCTTAATGACAGCGTTTGCCGCATCGCCCGTGGAGGCTTTGCCGGTGCCAATGGCCCAGACCGGTTCATATGCCACCACAATGCGCGAAGCAAACTCAGCGGAGGCACCTTTGAAGCCCTGTAGGGTCTGGGTCGAGACCACATCCCGGGTTTGGCCAGCCTCGTACTGTTGCAAAGTTTCACCCACACAAACAATGGGAGTCAGGTCGAACTTCTGCGCGGCGAGCAACTTCTTGTTGACGGTTTCATCAGTTTCACCAAAATAAGCGCGGCGTTCCGAATGACCAAGAATGATATACGCGCACAACTCGCGCACCATCGCCGGGGAAACTTCGCCGGTAAATGCGCCTTTTTCCTCCCAAAACAAGTTCTGCGCCCCAAGGCCGATACTCGTTCCCCGAAGCGCCTCAGACGCAGCCGCAAGTGATATGTAAGGCGGGCACACCACTTTCTCCACGCCCTGTACCGCATCAATTTTTGAAGTCAAAGCAGAGAGCAGGTCTTTTGTCTCTGCTATGGTCTTGTTCATCTTCCAGTTACCTGCAACGAATGGTGTACGCATATTGAAATCCTTATTGAATGGTTTTTAGAAGTGCATCCGCCATTTCCCGGATCCAAGCGGGCGCACCCAGGTCGGAAGACAGGGAAAGCAGAAACGGTTTCGCAATTTCGACATCGCCAAGTTTAATGGCGATCTCGGCTTTAAGCAGCGGTATCTCATACAAGTCCGGCTTGACCTTCTCCGCGCTCGTCACCAATTGTTTGGCATCTTCAATACTGCCGTTATATAAGGCATAGCGCCCGCGAACAATATATCCAAGCGGCAGATTGACTGCCTCAATGCGCTCAAAGAAAACAAAAAGCGGCATATCCTTTTTTTCAGCCCCCTTATAAAGGGCCTCACGCATTCCCTCCATGACATCGGGGGGAATCTCGGCTCCCTCGGCGCGATAGATCGCCGCTAGGCGAATGTACATTCCGGAAGTTGGAACCCAGGCCTCACGCTTTCGATATTCCTCAGCTGCGCCTTGAAAGAAATCCTTGTTGCCGGGCCCTGCCAGGTTCGAGGCCTGGGTCAGCTCTTCAACCGCGGCATTGATCTGTCCCTCATCCCACAATACAAGCGACAATTGCAAATGCGCATTCGGATCACCGGGGTTCTGCTTGACATTATTCAATGCGGCATCCAACCCAGGAGAAACTTTCGATGGCAAGGTGGGAGTGGCCTGTTGCGGCGGCGGAGGATTTATCGGGGTGTTTGTAGATTTGGGAGCAACCCCCACCGCTGTCGGCGGGGTTTGAAGCGCAGGCAGCATGGTCCGCAGGGCGAAGAATCCAACTCCAAGACAGAGGATGGAGATCAACCCGACTCCGATCCACATCCAGACTGAGGAGCGCTTCGCCTCCGGACCTTTG
>DAOQBX010000003.1:0-16401 GCA_035340155.1 Anaerolineales bacterium
CGTTTCATAAACGAGTGAGCGATAGGCGCGCATGCCCGCTTGCGAAATTCTTTCGATCGTTTCGCGCCAACGGGCAGGGATGGGTTCCTGCTTGTGCGGCGCAGAAGCAAGGATGACCGCGCTGGCGATCTGCTCAAGGTGACGATGCGCGAGGTTCGGGTTGGCATAGCGCGAGGCGATGATCTCCCCTTGTTCGGTCACGCGAAAGCGGCCGTTGATACTGCCCACAGGCTGGGCGCGGATGGCATTGTTGGCGGGTCCGCCGCCTCGCGCAATGGTCCCGCCGCGGCCGTGGAAGATGGTCAGCTGGACGCCGTGTCTGGCCGCGACCCGCGTGATCTCTTCCTGCGCCTGGTATAGTGACCAGTTCGCCATCACGTAACCGCCGTCTTTGTTGCTGTCGGAATAACCGATCATCACCATCTGTCCATTGTGGTGCGTTCGCAGATGCTCCCGGTAAAAACCGGAGTTGAAGAGCTGCTCAAGGATCTCCGGCGCTTCCTTCAAGTCCTGGATCGACTCAAAGAGCGGGGTGATGGGCGGAAGGTGGGTGCAGCCCGCCCATTTGGCAAGCAGCAATACGGTCAATACATCAGCGGCGGCATGGGTCATGGAGATGACAATGGGGCCGAGCAATTCGCCCCCATAGATCTCGTTCACGCGGCCGATGAGTTGGAATAAAGCCCAGGTCTCTGCAGAAGTTGACGTTACACCCGGGTGGGCAGCAAGACTTGGCGCGGGTTCGCGCAGCAGCCGTACCAGCAATTCCGTGCGTTGATCGTCCGGCATGGATTCGAAATTAGACTCGATGTTCAATGCCCGCAGGATCTCACTCAACGCCGCATTGAAGCGGCTCGAATCTTCGCGGATATCCAAACGCGCAGCGTGCAGGCCGAATATCTCGACCTTATGAATAAGGGTCTTTAATTCATCCCGTACCAGGGTTTTCGGCAGGGCCGAAGCGATCAGGTGCAGCGGTTCGAGCAGGTCGGCGATGTTCAGTATGGCACGATGTTCATGTGAACCCAACAGGTGCCGCGTCATTTCATCCTTCGAGGCTTCAGCCAGGTCATTGACCAGCAGCGAAAGCACAAGGCGATAAGGCTCAAGGGCGTAGCGCTTTTCGATGTAATCCACGTGTTTTGGGAAAGGACGCCGCTTCTCGATCCATGCCATCAGGGCGGGCGGCGGCGGAACCCGGCTGGAACTGACGCTCAATTGCCGGCTGAGTTCGTGCAGGTCGCGGCGCAGGTTTTCCACGGCCAGGCCGCGATGCAGGCGCAGGGTCTCTGCGGTGATATCCGATTTGACGAAGGGATTCCCGTCGCGGTCGCCGCCGATCCATGAGGCCAGTTTGAGCCAGCCTTGTGGAGGTTGTACATCAGGATAGTGCGCTGCAAGCGCGTTTTCAAGGTCATGATAAAGCACAGGCAACGTGTTCCAGAAGAAGGCATCGACGAAATACATACCAGTGCGCACTTCGTCGGTGACGGTCAATTTTTCGGCCCGGGCGCGGTCGGTCAGCCAGAGCGCCGAGATCACGGCCTGCAGTGCACCCACGGCCTTCCGCCTCTCGGACGGATACAGCCCGGTCTGGCCGAGCAGGTTGAGGAGAGATGCGATGCGCTCCGTCTTCGAGAGGATGGTGCGCCGCCGTGCTTCCGTCGGGTGCGCGGTCAGGACCATTTCAATGGACAGGTTGTTCATCAAAACCGATACATCACTGGAAGATATCCCGCGTTGTTTGAGCAGCGCGATCGCTTCACCGATGGACTCATCGATCGGCGCCGGGAAGGCTTCATTCTCGCTCCGGCGCAGCAACTGTACCCGGTGCTCTTCTTCAGCCAGATTGACAAGGTCGAAGTAGGCGGTGAAGGCGGCGGCCACCACGCGCGCATCCGCGTTCTTGAGCGAGGAGACGGTTTGCTGCAACTGCTCTGCGGCATCCTTGTTGCCCGTGCGGCGCGCCTTGGCCAGCGCGCGGATGCGTTCCTCGATCTCGAATAGTTCCGGCGACTCGAGTTCCGAGATGACCTTGCCGAGCAGGTCTCCCAACAAGTGGATGTTCTGTGAAATGTCCATGATGGGGAAATAGTATAACAAACAGATTCCAGAATCCCGCCATAAAGACACGGAGTTTAATTCCCCAATGGGTATAATCATCTCATGGACACAAACGAAACCATTTCCCCAGAAGACCTTCTCGGCAATCTCTCCGGTGGGCGCGTATTGGACGTGGCGACCGGCAGCGGCAACTTCATCCACTCGCTGGTGGAGGATTTGAAAGATTACACCGAGATCATCGGCGTGGATAATAGCCGCAACGCGGCCGCAGCCTTCTCTGAATCCTTCCGCAAACAGAAGAACATCCACTTTCAATTAATGGATGTTCACCACCTCGATTTTCCCGATTCATCCTTCGATCTGGTCTGCATCTCCAATTCGCTTCATCATCTGGACCCGGTGACGGTGTTAAACGAAATGAAGCGGGTTCTGCGCCCGGGCGGGACTCTGCTCGTCTCCGAGATGTATTGCGACGACCAGGCCGAAACCCAAATGACCCATGTGCTGCTGCATCATTGGTGGGCCGCCGTGGACACGGTCAACGGCATTGTGCATCGCGAGACCTACACACGCCAGGCATTAATGGACATGGTCTCCGCGTTGGGCTTGCAGGATGTCCACGCTTTCGACCTCTCCGACTTGAGCGAAGACCCCAAGAGCAGGGACTTTTTGGAACAACTCGACCCCGTCTTTGAGAGTTACATCCAACGCGCAGAAGGTCGCCCCGAGTTGCAGGCGCGCGGTGAGGAATTAAAGATCCGTGCCCGCGAGGTTGGCTTCCACAGTGCGACAACGCTGATGGTGATGGGCCGGAAGCCGGGCTAACTTTTCTCTCCCCTGAATTGTGTTTCATACAATTGACTATAGATGCCGCCGAGGGCGAGCAGTTCTTCGTGTGTGCCGCGCTCGGCGATCCGGCCGCGGTCCATCACCAGGATCATATCCGCCGCGAGGATGGTGGAGAGGCGATGTGCGATAACGATGCTCGTGCGCCCGGCCATGACGCGCTTCAACGCATCCTGGATGAGCGCCTCGGATTCGCTGTCGAGCGAACTGGTGGCTTCATCCAGAACGAGGATGCGCGGATTCTTGAGAATGACTCGCGCCAGCGCGATGCGTTGTTTTTCGCCGCCGCTCAGCCGATAGCCGCGCTCGCCGACGATGGTGTCGTAACCGTCGGAGAGATCCATGATGAAGTTGTGGATGTTGGCAGCTTTGGCAGCGGCTTCGATCTCTTCCTGGGTCGCGTCGGGTTTGGCGTAGGTCAGGTTGGTGCGGATGGTATCGTGGAAGAGATAGGTTTCCTGCGTGACCATACCGATGACAGACGAAAGCGACTCAAGTGTGACGTCTTTAAGGTTGTGCCCGTCAATGCAGATCACACCGTCTGTAGGGTCGTACAGGCGTGGGATGAGATACGTCACTGTGGTCTTGCCAGCGCCGGAAGGGCCGACCAACGCGACCAGCTGACCCGGGCGGGCGGTAAAGGAGATCCTCTCAAGAGCGATCTCACGAGCCTGGGAGTTTGAGTCAGGTCCGGCGGAGTCTGAAGCGCTTCTTTCTTCCTGATTCTTGTTCCCCGAGGGTGAATTGTTCCCACCTGAAAGCACTGCTTTTACATTATCCATGCTGCCATATCGTTTGACGTTCTTCAACAGAATGGATTCATCCACTTTGTAATTGAAGGTCACGTTGTCGAATTGCAATTCGCCACGGATATCCTTCAACTCGATGGCATCCTTTTTTTCGACGATATCCTGCGGCAGGTCCACAACTTCGAAGACGCGCTCAAAGGAAACCATGCTGGTGGAAAAATCGACTGGCGCGCTGGCCAGACCCTGCAACGTGCCATACAGTTGACCAAGATATGAACCGAACGCGACGATGGTGCCGACAGTGAAGACATCGGTGATGACGTAGTAACCGCCGAGGCCGTAGACCAGCGCCGTGCCGACCGCAGTGACAAGGCCGAAGATGACGAAGAACGAAGAGCCGATCACGGCGCGTCGAATGCCGATGTCGCGCACGTTCGCGGCGCGTTCACGGAACCGTTTTTCTTCTTCGCGGGTGCGCCCAAAAAGTTTGACGAGCAATGCGCCGCCGATGTTGAGAGTCTCGTTCATGTGCGCGTTCATCTGTGCGTTGGTGTCCATGGCTTCGCGGGCTATGTCACGCAGCACAGTGCCGAGCCGTTGAGCGGTGAGGATAAAGAGCGGCAGGATCAGGATGCTGATGAGGGTCAACCGCCATTCGAGCGTGAGCATCACTGCCAGCAGGGCGATGGCCTCGATGAGGTTGGTGACGATGTTGACGATGGTATTGCTGATGGCGTTCTGCGCGCCGACCACGTCGCTGTTGAGGCGCGACATGAGTTCGCCGGTCTTGGTGTTGGTGAAGAATCGCAGCGACATGCGCTGCAAACGCGCGAAGAGCGTGGAACGCAGGTCGTAGATCACACCTTCGCCGACGGTGGAGTTGAGCCTGCGCTGGATGACATTGATGCCGCCGTTAAGCGCGGGAATGAAGAGCAGGGCCAGGCCCAGCCAGATGAGTCTTTGCGTATCTTTGGCGGGCAGCACCACGTCGATCATGTTGCGGAAAATGAGCGGGGTCAATAACGACAGCCCGGTGCTGAGCAGAATGGTGACGAGCATGCCCGCGATGTGTGACCAATAAGGTTTGGCGTGACCGAGAACGCGCAATAAAAGTTCTTTTGTCACTTTGGGCTTTTCGTCGCCCTGACGCATGGCCATGAACCAGCCGTATCCGTGCATAAAATTAGTCTCCTAGTCGCTTCGTCAGTAGGTCTTGTAGTCTTTGACCACACGACTATAAGACCAAGTGACTAAACCGGCAACTGGACGAAGGGGCAGGTTAATGAAAGTCTGATGGATGGGAATATAATCTTTTTATGAAGAGATTCTCCCGCACCCTCAGTTTCATTTCCGCGTTCTTCGGGTTATTCACCCTCCTCCGTTCGCCGAAGGGACGATTGGGCGGCGCGGTATGGATCCCAAAATTGTGGGCAGGGGCATGGGCGCCGTGGCTTGCGTTCCTTGGCGGGGTGGGCGCATTCTTCAGTCTCCTGCGCGGCGATGCGGCCGGAGCGCTCACGGGTGGTTTCGGCCTGCTGGCGGGAGTCCGGCACACGGTCCGCGTGACGAAGCGAGGGTTTGATCCATTCGCCGAGGCATTCGGCGCAGATTGGGAGCAGCGCATTCATCCCGAACGTTGGATGCGACTCAACCGCCCGTATCAATGGCTCCAACCGAATTTTTCTTTGGGGGCTTATCAAAAGGATGTGAACATTGGCGGAGCCGCGCCTCTGCTCTGCGACTTGTGGCTGCCACCGTCCGAGGTACCTTCTTCACGCCTCGGCCTGATCTTCCTGCACGGCGGCCTGTGGCAGGCCGTGGGCAAGGACTTTCTGACCCGCCCGTTCTTTGCGAGGCTGGTCAATCAGGGCCATGTAGTGATGGATGTGGCTTACTCACTTGCGCCGTCCGTGAATATTTTTCAAATGATGGATGAAGTAAAGCGCTCCATCGTGTGGATGAAATCGAACGCGGCTAGACTCGGCATCGACTCTGAGCGGGTGGTGCTGGCGGGTTCCTCCGGCGGCGCACACTTGGCCTTGCTGGCGGCGTACACACCCAACGTCCGCAAGTTCCAGCCGAAAGGATTGCGAGGCGATACATCGGTGCGCGGTGTGATCTCCATCCATGGCATCGCGGATATAGTTTCGTTCTTCCACGAATACGGCGAAACGAACCCGCGCCAGCCGCGAACCAGTGAGCAGATCACGGAAGACATGCTCCCACGCCTGTATAACAGAACCTGGATGGATCGACTCATGACCCGCTCGCGCGCTTTCCCTGAATTCCGTTATTCGAACATGCCCGGCGGCGATCTGCTGTTGGTTAATTTATTTGGCGGCCCCTTGGAAGAATCTCGTGAGACCTACCGTCAATATTCCCCAATTACCCATGTTGGTCCGCACTGTCCGCCGACGCTTCTCCTCGCTGCCGAAGAGGATTTCGTGACCACTGCCTCGCACAGTCGCCGTTTACATACGGCTTTACAGAAAGCGAACGTTCCATCTGTGTATATCGAGTTCCCTGAATCAGTGCATGCCTTCGACCAATACTTTGGCGTCTCGCGCCGTGTAGCTCCTGCTGCGCAGATGGCCGCAAACGACATTGAACAATTTCTCGCGCTGCTGGTTTAATCCCTTCCCGTTTATGAGATTCTGAGCGATTCCCGGAGAAATGGGGGTGCTATAATTTGATGGATTTAAATTTTTTACCATGGGAATTTGATCGTAAGACATGACCTATACTCCCTTTGTCTGGTTGCTGATCGTATCCGCCCTTATCAACGGAGGGTTGGCTTACTATACGCGCAAATATCGGGATGTGCCGTCCATCCGGCCATTCCGCTTCATGATGTGGTGCGCCGCCCTGTGGGCCCTTCTTTACGGAGTGAGCGCTTCGCTGGTCTATTTTCCCCATAAATTATTCATCATTAACCTTATTTATATTCCCGCCTTATTGTCATCCATTTCATTTCTGGCGTTGGCGCTTGAATATACCGGCCATGGGGCCTGGCTGGACAGGCGGCGGCTGGCGCAACTGCTCTTCCCCCCAGTTATTTTTATCCTGCTCGCATTCACCAGTGAATATCATACGCTCTGGCGGTACAACTATCATTTGATCTGGTCCGGTTCCGTGCCGGTCATTATCGCCACCAAAGGTGCGGTCTACTGGATTTATATTGCCTACATGCTTGGGCTTTCACTGGCCTCTTTCGCCATTCTGATTACTTCGTTTCGGAGTCGCTCCCTATACTTTCGCAGCACGCTCATCCTTATCACCGGCCTGTTGATCCCTGTGATCGTCGGAACACTGTATGTTTTCGGCCTGACCCCCGTGCGCGGTTTTGATTGGACCTCCACCTCATTTATCTGGATGGGGATATCCTATCTCTGGGCGGTGCTGCGCGGGCGCTTGTTCGACGTCACACCGCTGGCTCGGAATACCCTCGTTGAATTCATCGAAGACCTGATGATCGTAGTCAATCGCGACGGGGTGGTGGTCGACTATAACCATGCGGCCCAGGCCGCTATCGGTCTTTCCCCGTCGACCATTGGCAGATCCCCGAACAGCCTGCCCCAGCCCTGGAACTATATCTTCCAACGCCATCCTCGGGCGGAGAATATGCAGGAAGAAGTGATGGTGGAAGATATTACCTATAACCTGAATATCACATCCGTTCGGGATGACTGGGGCAATATCACCGGCAGGATCTTTCTTTTTCGGAATATTTCCCAACGCAAGCAGATCGAACTTCAGGAACGCAAACTGTCGCGGGCAGTGGAGCAGAGCCCGGCATCCATCATCATCACGGACCTGACGGGTCAGATCGAATACGTCAATCGGCATTTTACCGAGATGACGGGATATGGCATGGAGGAAGCCATTGGGAATAATCCGCGTATGCTGAGATCCGGTAGGACACCGCCGGATACTTATCGTCAATTATGGGAGGCCCTGGGTTCCGGTCGGCAATGGCGGGGTGAATTCATCAACCGCAGGAAAAACGGGGATCTGTACCACGAGTCAGCCACCATATCAGCCATCACAGATGCCAATGGGAACATTACACATTACCTGGGTGTGCAGGAAGATGTGACAGACCTCATTCAGAACGAGGCCCGGCTGCGCTACCAGAACGATCGGTTGAACGCCCTGTATAACATCACTTTTGACCTGTTGAAACGTCATAAAGTGGAGGATCTGTTGGATGCCATCCTGCAAAAGGCCACCGACCTGCTGGCCTCGCCGTTTGGTATTCTGGACTCCATTGAAGGCGATACGCTGATTGTAAAATCAGCTACAGAGATGAGTGCCCCCCTGCTTGGGGATCGGATTTTGATGGAAGACTCCCCTTTGGCTTATCTGGCAGTTCAAACCCGCGAGCCACAGGTCATCCATGATTATTCTGAATGGGCCAAAAGATTGCGCCGCCATGATGCCTATCAACTGCGGGCGGTCCTTAATATGCCCATCATGATCAACGATGAAGTGGTCGGGGTTATTTCACTGGGGCGCACCCAACCGGATGTTCTTTATTCCAACGAAGAGATCGAAGTGATGAAATCTTTTGCGCAACTGGCTGCGCTTGCCATTGATAACGCCCGCCTCTTTGCCGCCGCCCAGGTGGAGTTGGTGGAAAAGGTTCAGGCGGAGGAGGACCTGCGAGAGGCGAATGAAACGCTCAGGTTCCAGATCGGGGAGATCCGCACCCTGCAATCAAAACTGCGCGAGCAGGCCATCCGTGACCCGTTGACGGGTTTGTATAACCGCCGCTACCTCGATGAAACGCTGGAGCGTGAGATCTCACGTGCAGCGCGCAATGTTTACCCCATCAGTTTTGTGATGATCGATATCGATCACTTCAAGCGGATCAACGATACCTTCGGGCACCCTGCCGGGGATGCCGTGCTTCAAAAACTGGCCGCCATGCTTATCGGCCAGACGCGCATCGGGGATATTATCTGCCGGTATGGGGGCGAGGAGTTTTTGGTGGTGCTGCCGAACGTGACCACGGACATTGCTTATCAGATCACGGAACGCTGGCGGTTGTCTTTCATGGGGTCTACGTTGCCGTTGAAGTTTGGCAATACGCGCGCAACCATCTCATGCGGGATCTCGGTCTTTCCGGAGCATGGAAATTCGTCCGCCGACCTGATCGCCCTGGCTGATAAGGCCATGTATCGCGCCAAGCAGACCGGGCGAAACCGGGTGGCGATCTGGCCGGACCATAAGGCTTGATGTTGCCTGATAGATCCTTGCTCGCGAGTAGGGAAGTCAAGAGTAAAATCTGGGTGGAGAAAAATCATGAATTATAAGACCCCATCTTTGATCTCGGCCCTTATTACCATACTTGTGCTTCTGCTACTCGCCGTCATTGGTGCTGTTTTTATGCTGGTGTTATTGAACGGATTTTCCGAACGCGCAGGCGGTGCAGCCTTGACCTCGGCGATCGTATGTCAGGGCATTGGCATTCTCCTCTCAGGCTTGCTGGCATGGCGGCTGCCTCGGATGTTCATGGAGCGTTTTCAATGGAACGGGCCTCTGGCTGTGACTGTGTCCATCCTGGCTGGAACTTTTTTAGGTGGCGGTTTGTCTCTGATCTCAATGTTTATCTCCGTTTTTGTTGCAGAAGCGGTACGGTAGTTTTAAATCAGTCTTCCAGCATTCGCTGGAAGACTGATTTAATAAAAAATTGAGGGTTGCTATGAAAGTATCGTTTCGCAAACTTCCGGGGGATCCCTCTCAAGGCATTCTGTTTTTCTGGATGTTGTCCATGGATGCGAGTCCGCCAAACCTTGTGGTGGATCAGTTTATTCCGGAATTATTCTTTGATTTCTTATTCATTCGTGCGGGACGGGTGTTATGTGTCGACAAGATAACGGGAGATGAATTCAGCCTGCCGCCGCAATCTCTTAAAACTCTATTTACACGCCCTCTGATGTTCCGCTTTTCGACACCGCTGATGTTGTTTGGGGCGCGTTTTGCGCTGGACTTTGCCGGGTCGTTCCTGGCGGAGATGAAAGCCAATTCTTTTCTGGAACAAGCCTGGGTCAGGAAAGATACGAAGCGCCTGGAGAATTTCAAATCTCAAATGGAAGGCCGCTTCAGATCGCAGCAGGAGGGAAAATTCCCTCATCCTTTGTTTTCATCCGGTTTGGACGAATCGAGTTGGATGGCGAATTTTTCCTCACGTCATAAGCGGCGGATATATCAATCCGTTTTTGGGCTCAGCCGAAAAGATTTGCGAAATATTGCCAACCTGCATGTGTTCCTTGAGCAGGCTTGTGATTTCACTGCGGATAACCCGCGCATCATTCAACATGTGAATCCGGATGTCTTTTACGATCAGCCCCACTTGAACCATTCCTTCAAAAAGATGACCGGGGTTTCACCGGTGGAGTATTTTCAAGCCAGTTCGATCCTGCAGGATCGCTTGATGGCCGCTTCTTACAATGAGATCCCTGGTTCATGAAATAGAATATGCCTGAGACCTCAAGGAAAGGATTCGCAGAGCATGAAGTTCAAAAAATCAAAAAATGATGTTGTCAACGACTATATTACAAAATTGCAGGCGGAGATCGCGCCGTTGTTTTTGGAGATCCGGGCTTGCGTTCTGGCGGCTGGTCCTTCTTTCAATGAAAGTATCAAATGGAAGAACTGCCTGGTGTACGGCACGACTCGAAATCATATCCAGACGGTGGTCGGTAAAGGAGGCGTATCGTTGATCTTTTTTGAAGGAACTTTGCTGAAGGATCCATATGGCCTTTTGGAAGGAGAGGGCAACAAGGTACGTACGATGCGCATCACGCCATCCAATTTTAATAAGGCGGCCTTGAGGGATTATGTCAGGCAAACTATTAACATTAAATCAGAGGATTTATAAGGAGGATCGATGAAAAAATACAATGCTTCCATTACGATTCAGGCCTCACCGGATAAGGTGTGGAAGGTCCTTGTCGATGCAGACGGTTACCCGGCCTGGGACCTGACCATGGACCATATTGAAGGCACCCTGACCCTGGGTTCCAGCGTGAAGTTTTTTACCAGGTTGAGTGCGCAGGCCTTTCCTGTCAGAGTGACCGGATTTCAGGTCAATCAGAAATTGGTGTTGACGGGTGGTCTCCCATTGGGTCTGTTCAAGTCTGAGCGGACGCATATATTAACCCCGGCGGCAAATGGGGCCACCCACTTTCATACCGAGGAGATCTTCAGCGGGCTGCTATTGCCGATCTTCGGCAGGAATATACCCGATCTAACGGAGAACTTTAGGTGGTTTGTAGCTGCCCTCAAGAAAAGGGTGGAGAACAATAAGTAGATCCTTGTTTTATAGATCACAGCCGCTGAAAAGCGGCTGTATTATTGAATGGGAATTTGTCATGAAGGTTAAACTTGCCTATTTCAAAGTCAGGGGAAATCCGTTACAGGCTGGAATACGCTTATAATTAACCTGTGGCAGTAAAGATATGTAACCGCTCGTCTTTACAATAGCCCCCCTTTTTAGGACTCGATTCTGCCTTGTCTCCTCCAAATATTACTTACAGCGCCTTGTTGATGATCGCAGGTGGGGGCTGCATTCTCGTTGCCGGTATCATTTTCCAGACAAGGCGGGCAGTGACTGGCGGCCCTGCCCTGATGACCTTGCTATGTGCGCTGGCCTGGTGGGATATCACATATTCTTTTTTCTGGGCAGACATGCCTGCGCCGACCGAATATTTCTGGCTGGATATTACTTATGTCGGAGTGGTCGTTGTCCCGGTGGCGCTTCTCGTTTTTACCTTGCAAATATCCAATTTATCGCGGTGGCTGCGGCGCCCTTTGAAGATCCTGTTATACACAGTGCCTGTGGTCGTGTTGGTTACGCTCTTTACAGATTCGTATCACGGACTCTTTTTTGGGGGAAAACGAACAGAGAACAGCGCGTTCATTCTGGATGCCGGGCCGGTATTCTGGTTTAACGTGATCTTTTCCTACGCCCTGGTCATGATCTCAACCCTGATCCTTATCAACGCTTATCGACGCTCCGCGGGAATGTACCGCAGGCAGATCGGGGTCGTATTGCTGGGAATGGGTATTCCGTGGGTGACCAGCATTTTGTTCATTCTTGGATTTAACCTGCTGCCCGGTGCAGATACCACTCCGTTTTCATTTACCGTGGAAGCGATCGCCTTTGCTTACGGTCTGATGCAATATCGTCTGCTGGACGTTGTGCCCATAGCAAGAGATGTATTGGTCGAGAACATGTCTGACGGGGTGATCGTGATTGATGACCAAAACAGGGTCGTCGATATGAATGCCGCGGCCAAACGATTATTTGCCATTCAGCATGATACAGTGGGGGAGCCTGTTCGCAAAGTGTTTGCAGGCCTGAAGCCCGCAGAACGTGAGGCTTTGAACGTTCCAGATTCTCATTTTGACATTACAGTGGGTGAAAAGCAGAATATCCATCTGGATGTTCATGTCACTGGGTTGATGGATAGGCGCGGCAGATCGATCGGTCAGCTGGTCCTATTCCATAACATTACCAAATTGAAGAACATTCAAAATGAACTTCGCTACCTGGCCGGTCACGATCCGTTGACCGGGACGATCAACCGACGTTATTTTATGGAGCTGGCACACAAGGAATTATTGCGGGCGCGGCGTTATCATCGCAACTTATCGCTGGTATTGATTGACCTGGATGAATTCAAGAAGGTCAATGACACGTACGGACATCAAGCGGGCGACCAGGCGCTTTTGGTTTTGAAGGATCTATGCGGTCAGAGTATTCGGACCATTGATGCCTTTGCCCGGCTGGGCGGCGAGGAATTTGCGTTGCTGCTGCCGGAGACGGGCCAGGATGCGGCCTACGCCATTGCGGAACGGTTGAGAGACTCGCTGGCGCGGACGACGATCAAGTTTGGCGGGCATCATTTCAAGATAACCATGAGCATGGGAGTGACAGAATACAATCTGCACAAGGACGATACGATCGATTCCATGATATCGCGTGCTGACAAGGCGCTCTATCAAGCCAAGGCAGGGGGGCGCAATAAGGTTCTGATCTGGAAACCGGAAGGAAAAGAAAACCATCATGAAAATAACCAGCGTCAACATCGGTCAAAAACGCGTACAGGAAAATAAGGGCCGCGAAGAGATCACCGGCATTTATAAGAATCCTGTTCAAGGGCCGGTCGAGGTCACAACGCTTGGCATTGCAGAGGATTTCATCGGAAGCCCAAAACATCACGGCGGACCGGACCAGGCGCTCTACATTTTCGGCGAGACCGATTATCAATGGTGGCAAGCTGAGCTAGGGCGGAGTCTTGAATCGGGGACCTTTGGCGAGAACCTGACTATCAGCGGATTGGAGTCCGCCGGGTTCAATATCGGGGACTTTTTGCACATTGGCGAGGTGACCCTGCAAGTGACTGCGCCTCGTATCCCGTGCGGGACCTTTGCCTCCCGTATGGGAGATGGGCAATGGGTGAAGAAGTTTCGCGCCGCGGAACGGCCGGGGTTTTACGTTCGCGTGTTGCGTGAGGGCATGCTCTCGGCAGGCGATGATGTGCGCTTCGAGAAATATACTGGCCCAACTCTCTCGCTGATCCGGGTCTACCGTGATTATTATGAGAAGCAAAAGAGCGAAGAGGTCATTCGCAGGCATCTTGCTGCGCCTATTGCCATCAGCTTGCGCGAGCGGTTGGAAGAAGACCTGAGGAACATGCAGGTGCAGTAATATCTATCTGGCGGTCGAGGGTTGAAAAAAAGAAAAAATGTTCTATAATAAAGAGGTGATGGCTGGTTTAATGAATATACAGCCGTCACCTTTTGTTTATTGATAAAAAGGAGATGAGCATATGAGTAGTCTTGATAAGGCCGTTCAGACACAGGTCGAGAATATCCAAAAGAAGACCGGGAAATCGCTGGCAGAGCTGGCAGCGGTGGCTCAAAAGAGCGGGCTGACCAAACACGGCGAACTCCGTGATATGTTCAAGCAGGTGCTTGGGCTGGGACATGGCGATGCGAATGCGCTTGTGCATGCCATTTTCAACTCGGATGGGACTCGCGCTGCGGAAGGCAAAAGCGGAGATGCTGTTCTGGACGAGATCTATTCTGGTGCCAAGGCCGCTCAGCGACCCATCCATGAGGCTTTGATGGGGTTCATCCAAAAAATGGGTGAGTTCGAGGTTGTGCCAAAGAAGGGCTACGTCAGCCTGCGACGCAAGAAGCAGTTCGCCATGATCGGCCCGAAGACCAATATCCGTTTTGAAGTGGGCATCAACGCCAAAGACTTGAAGAAACATGCGCGCCTGGTCGAGCAGCCCAAAGGCAGCATGTGTAATTACATCGTTTCCCTGAGCGATGCAAAGGAAGTGGATGCCGAACTGATTGCATGGATTAAATCTGCATATGAAGGAGCAGGATAAATGTCTGAAGATTTTCGCAAGAACCTCTTGAATTTCATGGGCGAAACCTTTGAGAGACCTGTTGGGATCTATCTCGACGCCGGTACCTCCCTTTTTCAAACGCTGGAGACCGTCTCCGCAGCCGAGGCCTCCATTCCCGTTGGTGGGAAATGCGCCTCGCTCGCGGCACAGGTGGCGCATGTGACCTTCTTTATCGAATCCTTTGAGCGCTTTGCCCTGCAAGGTGATGACAGTCCGCGTGATTGGGGCGAGATCTGGCGCACGGTGGAAAAGGTCACACCGCAGGAATGGGATGCGTACAAGATGAAATTACAAGAGGCTTACGGACGCATGATGAAACTTTTCCGTGAGAATCCTATGTGGAACGAGGATACCATCGGCGGTTCGTTGTCCATCGTGGTGCATACCGCCTATCATCTTGGCGAGGTCCGCCAGGCGCTTTGCACGTTGAAGAGCTGAGCCATCGCCGTTCTCGTTTAATACATCACAGGCCGGGCGCTTTACCCGGCCTGTTCATTTAGAAATTGCCCATCGTCGCAAATTGCCATCGCTCTGGGTATAATTTCTGCGTTGTTATCCACACTTTACTTGAACAATGGAGGCCTTGATGCTCGACTTTAATTCCAAACTAGGACGCAAGGCAAAACGTCACCTCAAGCAGGAATACTTTATCTGGCTGACGACCGTCGATTCACAGGGCGCACCGCAGCCCAGGCCGGTCTGGTTCATCTTTGAAGATGACAGCATACTCGTTTACAGCCAGCCGGGCGCGTTCAAACTCAAACACATTATCAACAGCCCCGGCGTCTCGCTGCATTTCAACACGCCTGATGCGAAGGGTGAGGAAGATGTCATCATCTTCAAGGGCGAGGCGCGCATCGACCCAAAGTCGCTGCCCGCAACCAAAGTATCCGCTTACCTCCGCAAATATCGTGAGGGTATCAAAGGGTTGGGCGCCACACCTGAAAAATTTGCAACCGAGTACTCCACCGCGGTGCGCATCAAACTGACCTCCCTGCGCGGCTGGTGACATGGACCACGCGCAGATCATCCAGCAAACAGCCGATCACATCCGCCGGGAATTCTCCGATGATCCATCCGGCCACGATTGGTGGCATATCTATCGAGTCTGGAAGAATGCCATCGCCATCTGCGAGATCGAACAGGCGGATTCGTTCATTGTGCAACTAGCGGCTTTATTGCACGACCTCGACGACTGGAAGTTCAACGCAGGCGGCGACGAAACCCCGCTTCGCGCCCGTGCCTGGCTGGATTCCTGCTTCGTTGACCCGGTCATTGCTGAAGCCGTGTGTGAGATTATCACGCATATCTCCTACAAAGGCGCAGGCGTGGAAAATAAAATGGGCTCGCTGGAAGGCTTCATCGTACAGGATGCCGACCGGCTCGACGCCATCGGCGCCATCGGCATCGGCCGCGCCTTTGCTTATGGCGGCTACAAGAACCGCATGATGTACGATCCCGACTCCCCGCCGCAGATGCACACCAGTTTTGAAGAATACAAGAACAGCAGAAGCGCCACCATTAATCATTTTTATGAAAAGTTACTCTTATTGAAAGATATGATGAATACATCAACTGCAATGCACATCGCGGAAGAGCGTCATAAGATCATGGAAGATTTTCTCTCCCAATTCATGCTTGAGTGGGAAGGCCGCGATATTTCGCGTGAAGTGAAGGATCAGTGAAGCAAATTAAAAACCTGAAAAAATGGCTGAGCCTAGCCCTGGCGGTCTTCATCCTATCCAGTTGTGGAGGGATGAACACACCGCTCCCGCTTACCCCCACATCCGTGCCGCTGGATGCCAAACCCGGCTCAAACGGATTGGATGATTCGCTATACCCCGATTTTGGCAATGGCGGCTATGACACCCAACACTACGACCTGAACATTACTGTCCATAATGTCTCCACCAGCGATATGAGCGCAGTCACCACCATAGAAGCCATCGCCACGCAGGACTTGAGCCGCTTCAACCTGGACTTTCTCGGGTTCGACATCACCCGTATCACGGTCAACGAAGAAGCGGCGGAGTTCGAACGTAACGACCAGGAACTGACCGTCATTCCATCCCAACCGATTGCTGATGGTGAAACCTTTACCATCGTAGTGGAGTATCAGGGCATTCCCGAGGAAATGACCTCTGTGGCGCTGCCCTTTCCAACGGGCTGGATCGTTTATGAGAACGGCATTTATGTTCTGAGCGAACCGGCTGGCTCTGCCAGCTTTTACCCTGTCAACGACCATCCGCTCGATAAAGCGACCTATACTCTTACGGTTACGGTGCCGAAGCCCTTTGAGGTGGGCGCAAATG
>DAOQBX010000004.1:0-16354 GCA_035340155.1 Anaerolineales bacterium
CCTGGGAATCATATCCCTGCCCGCACCGTGGATCGGCTCACAGTTGTGGGAGAAATTTGGACCGACAACGCCCTTCACGATCACGGCGGTGGTGCTCATGCTTTCTGTGATCCCGATCTGGTTGAAGTTCAAACTTCCCAAAACGGATGAACAAAAGGATATACCCATTGAAGACAGTACTCCTGTGACAGCAGGATAAAAAACAAAAACAGTTCAGGGATTTCTCTGAACATCGAAAGGAGTTTTGATATGGCAAACGTTGAAGAGCGAATGAAGATCTTGAAACTGATCGAGGAAGGCAAGATCAGTGCCGAAGAAGGCGCCAAGCTGCTTTCCGCCTTGAGTGAGTCGCGGCGGGGAATTCCTACACCGCCCCGTCCCCCCTCTGCTGGCGGAGCACGGATGCTGCGCGTGCGCGTCACCGATACCCGCACAGGCCGCTCGAAGGCCTCCGTTCAAATTCCGCTTGCTCTGGTGGATGCCGGACTCAAGATCGGCGCCCACTTTGCCCCCGAGGTCCAGGGCGTGGACATGAGCAACGTCATGGAAGCGCTGCGCATGGGCGTCACAGGTAAGATCATTGATGTGACTGATGAAGAGGATGGCGAGCACGTGGAGATCTTCGTCGAGTAAGTACATTTTTCATTCGTTTGCCGGGTGTTGTGTTTTCCCTTTTCTTAAAAGGAGAGTGAGATATGTTTTATCGATCCCTGACCCCGATGTACCGATTGATGCAGTGACCGTGAAAGGCGCAGGAGAATCTCTTGCGCCTTTCGAACTTTAATAATAAGGAGAATCCATGCAGGAAACTTCCACAAAACGCCCGGGCGGCATGTTCGGGTTCACGCTCGTCTGGCTGGGGCAGATCGTTTCAGTGCTGGCCAGCAACATGAGCGGATTCGCGCTGACCATCTGGATATATGAAAAGACCCAAAGCGCCACCGCGCTCGGCCTGATGCAGGTCTTCTTTATCACACCATTCCTGTTGATCTCGCCTTTTGCCGGTGTGATGGTGGACCGCCATAACCGCAAACTGATGATGATGGTCAGCGACCTTGGAGCCGGATTAGCCACCGTGCTCATCCTCATTTTTCAGTGGATGGGCATTCTGGAGATCTGGCATATGTACGTTGCCAACATCATCTACGGCCTGGGGATGGCCTTCCAATGGCCTGCGTATTCCGCGGCGATCTCCACCATGGTGCCCAAGGAACAATACGGACGCGCCAACGGAATGATGACCTTGATCGAAGCGGGACCAGCCGTCTTTTCTCCGCTGCTGGCGGGTGCGCTTCTGCCCCTGATCGGGTTGACCGGCATCCTCTTTATCGATGTGGTGACCTTTATCTTTGCCGTCGGCGTGTTGATGATGGTCTTTATCCCCCAGCCGGTGCGGACCGAAGAAGGTGCGCAGAGTGAAGGCAGTATCTTGAGTGAAGCCGCTTTTGGATTCAAATACATTTTTGCCCGCCCCAGCCTGCTGGGTTTGCAGCTGATCTTCTTTATGGGCAACCTGTTCACCGGTATGATGTTCACCCTGCTGCCCCCCATGATCCTTTCACGAACGGGCAATGACAGCCTGATGTTCGCCTCGGTCCAGACTGCGGGTGCGATCGCCGGTGTAGTGGGCGGCTTGATCATGAGTGCCTGGGGTGGCTTCAAGCGCCGCGTGCATGGCGTGCTTCTTGGCTGGACTATTACCGGCCTGGGAGCCTCTGTGATGGGGCTGGAAGGCGGTCTGCCGATCTGGATCACAGGAGTCGCTATCTCTGCCTTTATCAGCCCGCTGGTGAACTCATCGAACCAATCCATTTGGCAGGCCAAGGTCGCGCCGGATCTGCAAGGCCGTGTCTTCTCGGCGCGCCGCCTGATCGCCTGGTTCACCCAGCCCATTGCACCCATCATCGCCGGGACACTTGCGGATTACATCGCCGAGCCGCAGATGCGCACGGCCGGATTCCTCTCACAGACATTCGGCGGCTTGGTCGGCACGGGCCCTGGCTCAGGCATGGGACTGATCATCGTTCTTTGCGGCTTGATCTCTGTGATGGTGGGCGTGATCGGATACTTTATTCCGACTATCCTCTATGCTGAGAGCATATTGCCCGACCACGATGAACTTCCAAGAGCAGAAGCAACTTCCGCTTGATGGGAAGAAAACAGGAGCCGGATGAAACCTCATCCGGCTCTTATTATTTCCGCTTCTTTCTACACCGGTGCCTGAGTGGCGAACCTGAACATTTCCATCCCGAAATAAACCTGCCTGCGCGTGTACGACAACCCGCTCTTTTCAAGCACCCGCTGCGAAGCGATATTGCGCGGGTCGGTCAGGCCGATGATCTCTGTCAGACCGATCTCGTCCCGCCCAAATTCGACCGATGCTCGAGCCGCCTCCGTGGCATAGCCATTGCCCCAGTAGACTCGGCTTAGCAGGTAACCGACCTCGGTTTCGTTGGTATCCGGCAGGAATTCAAGTCCGCACCAGCCCATCAGGTCGCCAGTCTCTGGCTGGGTCACAGCCCACAACCCGTAATGGAACGTTTCCCAATGTTCGATCTGATGGCGAATGGCCCGCTCGACCTTTTCCATCTCCCAGGCGGTTTTGGTGGGAAAGTATTGAAAGATATCCGGTTCCTGTGCTATGGCATGAAGTGCTTCGCGGTCGTTCATTGTGAACTCGCGCAACAGCAGCCGTTCGGTGCGAAGGGGATGAGAGGTGTCCATAAAGTATCCTGTCGGTAAGATATACTTTCCACTTGCAACAGTATTTTATCCCTTGAATCAAAAATGGAGCCTTCATGAAAATTATCGTCTTTGGGTCGGGCGGCGTAGGCGGATATTTTGGCGGCAGGCTCGCACAAAGCGGGCGGGATGTCACCTTCATTGCGCGTGGGGCCCATCTCAAGGCCATGCGCGACTCCGGCTTGCGAGTCGATTCCATTGGTGGTGATTTCACAGTGCAGCCTGTTCAGGCCGTGGAGGACACCACTGAGATCGGCAAAGTGGACCTGGTTATCCTCGCTACCAAGGCCTGGCAATTGGAGGCTGCCATTCCGCAGATCCAACCGTTGGTGGACGAAAGGACGGTCATCCTGCCGCTGTTGAATGGCATGGAGCACATGGATGAACTTCTAGCTGCGTTTCAGCGTGGGAATGTTTTGGGAGGGCTGTGCCGTATCAGCGTGTTCATTGAAGCGCCGGGGTACATCCGGCATGTGGGCGTCCAACCGTACATCGCGTTTGGCGAATTAGACAATTCCAAAAGCCAGCGAGTGACAGACATTCATAAAATGTTTTCCTCCTTGGATGGTATTCTTGTGGAAGTGCCGACCGATATTCATGTCACCATGTGGGAGAAGTTTGTCTTTATCTCCGGCACGAGCGGTGTGGGCGCCTATACCCACCAACCCATCGGTGCATACCGCAATGACCCGGAGGTGCGTCGGATGCTCATTGATGCAATGAACGAAACGGTTGCTGTGGCGCGGGCGCGCAGAGTGCCGCTTTCCGAATCTCTTGTAGAAGATACCATGCGACGCATCGACAACCTGCCGTACGACATGCTCGCCTCCATGCAGAAGGCCATCATGGAAGGACGACCTTCCGAATTGAACGAACAGACCGGTGCGGTCATTCGTTTGGGGAAGGCTGTGGGCGTACCTACGCCGACACATCAAAAACTTTTGGAGGCTTTGCTGCCCCTCGAACAAAAAGCCCGCAGTCGTTGAGTACCTACCCAAACGTCCAGTACCCAGCCATCCTTTTCACCGATACACTCCGAACGCACAGTGGCTAGAATGAGTGTAAAGGAGTACCCATGAGCAAAAATATTTTTACCGAACTTTCAGAAGCAATGGCCAATGCCGCCGAAGCAGCAGGTAAATTCACCGTGCTGGTGGATGCGCGTCGCCGAATTCCCGCCAGCGGTGTTTTATTTGCCGGTGACAAGGTGTTGACTGCCGATCATGTGGTCGAACGCGATGAGGATATCAAGATTCTCTTTGGCGATGGGACGGAAGGCATGGCCCGCCTCGCGGGTCGGGACCCGGGTTCTGATCTTGCCCTTCTAAAATTGGATTCCGCTGCTACCTCATCTGCTGTGGTTGCAGATTCGCCAGTTCGTGTGGGGCAGTTTGTGCTGGCGGTCGGACGCCCATCGAAGGGTGGGATCGAATCCAGTTTTGGAACGGTCAATTCCATTGGCGGGCCGGTGCGCACAGGGCGCGGCGGTATGTTGGAGAAATACATCAAAAGCGATGTGGTCTCTTATCCGGGTTTTTCCGGCGGGCCGCTCATCAACGGGGATGGACAAGTGCTTGGACTTAACACCTCAGGCTTCGGTGGCGGCGCCATCACCATTCCTGCCGATGTGGCGTGGAAGGTGGCTGACACGCTGGTTAAGCATGGGAAGATCAAGCGCGGTTATCTCGGCATTCGCAGCCAGACCGTGAACCTTCCATCGGATGCGAAGGATCAGTTGAAACGCGAGCAGGAGACCGGCCTGTTGATCGTGGGTCTTGAAAAAGACAAGGCCGCGGTGCAGGGCGGTTTGATGGTCGGCGACATTCTCGTGGGTGTGGGTGGCGCAGCAGTGGAGCACCATGATGAATTGTTCACCCGATTGAGCGGGGATGTGGTTGGCCAGTCTACGCCGCTGGATGTGCTGCGCGGCGGAAAACTGCAAACCGTGAATGTGGTGGTCGGAGAACGCTAATTGGTCCGCGTCAGTATTGTCTCGCCGAACCACGCGCTGCGGGTCGGGTTGCGCGAAATGCTCAACCGCCACCCGAATATACAGGTGACAGGTGAGTTAACGCGCCTGGACGATGTGAATGAAAAAGAGACCGAGGTGGCCGTGTTCGCCCCGGTCTCTTCTGTTCGCTCGTTGGATTTGAAAAAGAACATCGCACTCCTGCTTTTGACGGACGATCGTGAGTCTGCCCGGGTAGTCTTGAATTTGAACGTTCGTGCCTGGGGTTTACTGCCAGCGGATGCGAATGAAGACGAACTTGCAGCGGCAGTCCTTGCAGCGGCGGAAGGTCTGTGGGTGGGCGCACCCGCTTTAGTCGAGGGGTGGATGCGCTCTCGAAAGGGTGGGGAATCTTTGGATGAAGATCCGCTTCCTGAGCCGCTTACATCTCGCGAGAAGGAAGTCCTCCAACACATGGCTGAGGGACTGGCTAATAAACAGATCGCGTTGGCGTTGGGCATCAGCGAGCATACGGTCAAATTCCATCTTTCAGCGTTATATGCCAAACTGGGGGCAGGCAGCCGTACCGAAGCGGTGAAGCGTGGCATTGAACTTGGTCTGATCTCGCTCTGATTTCGCTCTGATCCCGTTATCACCCTGCAATTTTTACAAACTCGAATAAGAGTAATATAGTCCTGTTCTTGCTCATCAGGAGAAATATGGCAAAGGAATTTCATTACATTTGGGCATGGGATCTGGCTTCATCGCCTGAGGCGCTCTGGCCGCTGGCTTCGGATACGAATCGCTTCAACCGTGACACCGGCCTGCCGCGTATAAAATTTTTAGGCATCGCCAAGGGCGTTAAACATGTGCGCTTCGATATCCCGTTCGTCAATATCGAATGGGATGAAGAACCGTTCGAGTGGACATATCCATACCGCTTCGGCATCCTGCGCCGCTATCGCACCGGGCCGCTGGTGGAGATGCGTGTTGATTGCCGCCTCGAACGGCGCGAACCTTCAGGGACTCACCTGGTCTATGAAGTCTGGGCAAAGGCGCGTAACGTATTGGGGGATATTGCCATTCCCCTGGGGATCGGACTCTACAGCGCAAAACGTTTTGGGGATGCCTTGAAGGTATATGATCGCATCGCTTCCCACGGCGACCCGATGCTGGGTACCGAACCCGGAAAGCGAATCTCCCCGACAGGGCAGAGCCGTATTCGCGCCTTGAGTGATCGTTTGAAGGAACAAGGGGCCGATGAAAAGACCCTTGCTGCGCTTGCTGAATACCTGAACCACGCTGATGACCTGTCCATTCAGCGTATGCGGCCTTATGCTCTTGCTGACGGCTGGGGCCTGCCTCGTCGCATGGTGCTGGAGATCTTCCTGCGTGCAACGCGTGCCGGTCTGTTGGATATGTACTGGGATCTGCTCTGCCCCGAGTGCCGCGGCGTGGCCGAAGACCATAAGAGCCTGGCAGATTTACATGGACGCTCACATTGCAACACCTGCGAGATCGACTTCAGTGTGAACTTTGACCACAATGTGGAGGTCATCTTCCGCCCGAACCCATCCGTTCGCCCAGTGGATGCGCTGCTCGAGTTCTGTGTGGGCAGCCCGCAGCGTCAGCCGCACATCCTCTTCTCGCTGGTCGTGCCTCCGCATGAGGAATTGCCCATCTCCACCCCATTGAAGGAGGGACGCTATCGCTTGCGTTCATCTGCGTTGGAGGGATCGCAGGTTCTATCGGCTGTGCTGGAAGGTCCTGCTCACATGGACTTTCATGCTGACCGCCTTGGCTGGAGCCAGGATATTTTGAAGATCGGTTTAGAGCCCAAACTTCGCCTGTTCAACGATACCGACTTTACCCATAATTTTCAGATGGAACATATCACCTGGTCGGACAAGGCTGCCACTGCTGCAGATGTGACCACACTGCAAGTCTTCCGCGATCTGTTTTCCAGTGATGTACTGCGGGCAGGGGAGGAGATTTCCGTTGGTTCGATCACATTGATGTTCACCGACTTGCGTAATTCCACCAAACTTTACCGTGAGATCGGTGATGCCTCGGCTTATGGTCGCGTGCGTGAGCATTTCGAGATTCTTGAACGTGTTGTCGCCGCGGAAGGCGGGGCCATCATCAAGACCATGGGAGACGCGGTCATGGCCGCCTTCCGTCAGCCGGTCTCTGCCCTCCGCGCCGTGTGGAATGTTCAGGGAGAATTGACGTCCCGTGGTGTGCCGCCTTTATTGATCAAGGTGGGCATTCATCATGGTCCATGTATCGTGGTCAATTTGAATGACCGGCTGGATTACTTTGGTTCAACGGTCAACATCGCCGCACGCCTGCCGAACTTTTCCAACGGAGGCGAAGCGATCTTTTCCGAGATCATCCGCAATGATCATGAAGTAGCAGAGTTTTTGGAGAAAAATTCAGCCCCCAATTCTGTATCCAGGTTTCAAGGGGAATTACGCGGGTTTGACTCTCTCATGGAGTTGTGGAGGGTACGAGTGTAAAATAAAGACCGCCGGGACAAGCCCGGCGGTCTACGGAAAACAATCTAGGATTTAAGGATGTGGCACATAATATTCGATGATGAATTGTGGACGATTATTTATTCCATGTGCATTACCGGAAAATGCCCTAAAGAAATTATCGATCAAATTATTATCATCATCTATAAGAAATCTTAGCCTGAATTGGGTGGAAGTGCTTAATCCGACGTACTGAAAAAAACTTGGGTCTAAGATTATTCGATACCATTTTTGAACGGGGTTGGTGATAAAAGTCCCCACTTTATTAGCTGAACTGGGGCCTTGAAAATCAACACTCTGCATTGCCGGGCTGGTGCCAAAGTAGCCTTTTTTCATGTCAGCTACCATTTGCCCGTGCGTTACAAATGGATCGTCGTTTCCGACAATCCCAGCCCTTTTAACTCTAACGGTTGCTGATAAGATGACTGTATTATCTGGTAAAAACCCTGTCTCAAAATGTAAGATCGAGCGATATTGTTGGTTTTGGCTATCGTCACCTACAGGCAGGCCTAATTGATAACTATTAATGCTTAATCCTGTATTGCTATTTTCGCCTGATTCTTTTACCCAACCATCGTAGGGCGCTACAGAAATAAAGGTCTTTTTCAGCGGGGTAACATTGATGGTTACAGTTGCATCATTGGATTTATTGAGTAAGTCCTTTACCCGATATGTGAAAGTATCCACGCCTTGAAAACCGTTTTCGGGTGTATATGAAAAACTCCCATTTACTCTATTGAAAGAAAATGCTGAAGCGTGAGAGGGACCAACTAGTAAATTCCCTCGCAGAGCATCATTTTCTGGATCTGTATCGTTTGCAAAGACAGAACTGCCATTTAATAAAACGCTCATATGAGTTGAGTAAGAATCGTCCTGGGCAACGGGTGGATCATTTGCAGGAACGTTTGTAAAGACTGTCGGTCCGCCCAAGGTCGGAAACCCAGTTGCAGCAATGGAATAGTCACCATGCGCTATGGTTGTCCCTGCTGCAGTAAGAGCGATTTTGCCTGTAACTGTGAAACTGCCTGTGCTTCCGCCAGTAACACCGGTAAAGTTGCAGGTCACCGGGGCCAGGCCGCTACAGTGACCCGGGTCGCCCAGAGTATTAAAAGTAACATTGGCGGGCGGATTAATAACAATAGTGGGATTAATTGTGTTTCCAGAATTGTTTGTGTAAGTATAGGTGTATGTGATATTTGTGCCTGCATTTTTTGTTGCCGGGCCAGCGGCTTTAATGGTGGGTCCGCCAATATTTCCATCGGTCACTTCGTCCACATAAACATATCCAGGGTGGCCGCCTAATGAACATCCGGCAGCAGTGATCTCTAATGTAATAATATCACCTGCGTTTACCGGGTGCGCTGCGGAGGAGGCTAGGTCTACGAACGTCCAATCCAAATGCTGCCAGAAATCATTTCCGGCAAAGACTGGTCCGTTTTGCCAGTTTTTGCCGGGTTCACCGACGTAAGATGAAAAATCATACAAGACATCATTTCCATTGCTGGTATTGATGGCTCGTACACGAAAGTAGGGTTTCTCTTCTGAAGTATGAGGGGTATCTACAGGATTTACCATGACAGCAGAGTAAACAAACTGAATATGAGCTTGATTATCCACCGGTGATAATACGGCCGTGATATTTTGAGATATTGTGTTTGCATTGTTAGCAAATCCTCCTACATCCCAGGAGTCTTCACTATTGATACGGGCGGAATAATGTCCATAGGCCGGATACATGATGCTTCCACCTGAATTGGGATCTGCAATGGATAATGGCGTGACGGCGGCTCCACCCACTACCGCGCTCAAGTCAGATCCCCCAACTGCTAGAGGAGTGCTGAACCCATTATTTATGCCGGTGGTTAATGTCCACCCAGTAAAGTCGCCAGTTTCGAAACCACCATTCGTTACGAGTGCAAGTACGGAGGTGATGAGGAACAGAGCGCTAAAGATTGCTAGTGAGGATGCAATACTAATTTTTTTCATTTTCCTTCTCCCGGACATAGAGATGAATTACAGGTGAAGTATATATGCGTGTATACGGCCATATTGTATTGTTATTTGTTCGATATTTCATCAAAGTACATCACCTCCTTTCAATATTGAAAGGTTAGGGTTAATTCTAAATTAAAACCCTTAAAAGTCAATCCATTTTTAAACAGATTTCTAAATTTGTTAATGAAATTTACAGAAGTAAACGAACGGAAGATATTTAGCATTATAAGAACAACTGTAAATCTGCCTATTCCATGCGTATAGTTTTTTGACAAAACCCTGCTCGCTCATGATATGTCGTCACCTTAACTTGCGCACCTTTCTTTGCCTTGACCACCCATTCTACCTTGGCACGGTCATGAGTACTTTCGGGGTCCTCGTCGAATAGAAAGGCCGGTTTGTAGGCGCGTCCTTCCAACTCACCCAGTTCTTCGCGGATCTTTCCTGAGAGCAGGCTGGTTCCTTTGGGAAGAGTAATCTCAGCCAGTACTCCGCGTGTGACTTTGCGTTCCAAGGCCTTCTTTGTGACATATGTAGGTAGCCAGCCCTTGTTTTCCACGACCAGACGAATACGGTATGTATCCGCCCCCAGCTGGGTAACGGTCACTTCGCGTACAGCCAGCTCCGGCGCGATAAGAGCGTGCCAGACGATCCAATCCGGGAAGGGTTGAATCTCTTTTTCCAAAAATTCGAGCGGCGGGTTGCCCCAGGCATTCTGAATGTCCCAACCTCCTAATTCCACCGGGCCAAGTTGCGGATGATCGAATGTATACCAATCGATATGGCCTTTGCCCTCCAAAGCCTCGTCGTTCCACTTCAGTAGTTTAAGATCGTCTTCAATGGAATGCTCCCGATACCAATCTATATATTTGTATTCCTTGATACCCGCCTGTCGCTCGGGACTCCAAAATTCTACCGTCCATGAGAATATCCCCAAATGGTCGTAGACCCAGGTATCGAACCCCCCGGTGATGACCTGTTTGGGATGATAGCGGAACTCATGAAAAACAGAGATGTTCGGGTACCCCGTGACCTGCGTGCCCTTCTCGCCGATCTTTTGATAGGTCCACAGATCTTCGGCTGGGAATTCATCATCAGGTTTGTCGTCATAAGGGCGCAGCAGCACCCCACTGAACGTATGAAATGACATGGCCCCTGTGATGTTCTTATGCCCCACAATGAACTTTACCAGGTTGAGTACCTCCGGTTCACTGGTAGGGTAATCGCCTGCGCCCGGTTGCTCCGATGCCGTGCGCCAACTGGCGGGAAAGTTGCGGTTGAGATCAAGGCCTTCCTTGGGAGCACGAAGTTTAATGGTGATGCCATCGTAATTTATAACCTGCCCTTCGGTCAGGATGCGATAATAGACACCGCCTGTCTCAATAGGGTCGCGCCTGACCATCAAACGTGGCTCATCAGGATGAACCTTCCATGTGCCGTTTGAATCACGAATGCGCATTTGCAGAATCCGCCCGTCGCCATCCATGTCTTCCCCGGAGATATAACCATCCAGGGGATCTTCATTATACGGATATGGGCGCGTACTGGAACGGATGAACTTGGGCCGATCTGCCAGCGCCCATTCCGCGCCATCCGGGTTGACGCGTGGCACGATATAGAACGCGCGCGTATCCATGGCGCGTGTGATGGTTTCATCCTTTTTGTAGCGCGTCACCAGGTCATGGATGAGATACAACGTAGCTGCAGAAGCTGTAACCTCAGTGGCGTGGATATTTCCATCCACCCATATGGCTGGTTTCTCCGCATCCTTCCCGGATTTGAAGTTGGTCGCTGTCACCATCCAGACTTCCCTGCCCTCGTGGCTTTTCCCAATTGTCTCCAGCTGAATAAGGTTGGGATATTCCTTTGCATAGGCCTTGAGGATGCGGGTCAGATCGGCATAACGATAGAAACGGTCGAACTGTACGTGTGGCATGCGAATCTCCTTTTGTTGGAAGGTGTGTATTATTCCTGAACGATGATCTCAGTTGACTGCTTCCACCCCTCTTGATGAGACTTGTACACAAATTCTGCCAGCCCGCGCGGAACCACGTTTTTCACGAGGATCTCTTCCACCGGCATCCATATGGGTTGGTAGGTTCCATGCAGGGGATTGGGATCGGAATATTCCTCTCCATTGCCGGTGCCAAACTCACCGCTCACGTGCCGGACCAGGAAATAGATCTGATCCCGCCGGTTAAGGCGATGGACCTCGGCTGCCCGTAACAAGACCTCTACACGGATGCCCAATTCTTCTTCCGCCTCGCGGATGGCGGCTTGTTCATCAGTCTCGCCTTCATCCACCCCGCCGCCAGGGAATGCGAAATAATGCCGACCTTGTTTGTGTCGTTCGATCAGGGCTAGTTGGCCGCCTTCGATCAAGATGATTCCCGCCCGATTGCGCATGGACATGGTCCCTCCCTTTTCTCGATTATGGTTGTTTAATTGCAATTATCGTAGTGTGCTCAAGATCGCCCGAGTCTGGTTGACATCATCCTGGATCTGATTGATGAGCGCGTCGATGGATGTATAACGGATCTCGTCACGCAAGCGGGCGATAAATTCCAATTTGAGGTATTGGTTGTAAATGTCGCGGTCAAAATCGAGCAGATAGGCTTCGAGGCTGGGGGTCTGCCTTTCAGGGGTGAAGGTGGGGTTGAAGCCGATGTTGGTGGCAGCCATAAATCTTTCCTCACGCAGCATGGCCCAGCAGGCATAGATACCGTTGGTAGGAGTAGCCTTTTGGACGGGGTAATCTACATTTGCTGTGGGGAAGTTGATCTTCCTTCCACGACCGGCGCCATGAATGACCGCGCCTGCCATCATATAAGGATGGCCCAGCAGTTTCCCTGCTTCGCTGACGTTGCCGGTGGAGATGAGTTTGCGGATCGAGGTGGAGGAGATCACGCCGCTTTCATCGCCGAGGGCGGGTATGACCTCGACGGTGTATCCCAACTCTGCGCCGATCTCTGCCAGGCGCAGGGCGTTGCCTTCACGTCCCTTGCCCAGGGCGAAGTCGTAGCCGATGAGCAGGTGCGAAAGCCCGAGGCGCTGCTTGAGCGTAGCCATGTACTCATGGGCGGGAACCGTTGACAGGTCCGGAGTGAAGCGCTGGGTGATGACTGCATCCACGCCCAGCGAGCCAAGAATTTCGGCGCGCTCATCCGGTGTGGTCAGGCAACGGATATCCTTGCCCGTCAAGACATTGGCGGGATGCGGATGAAAGGTTAGCACTGCTGCCGGGGCGTTGTTCTGATGCGCATCGCGCACAAGCCTTTGGATGATCTCGCGGTGGCCGCGGTGCACTCCGTCGAACACACCAACGGTCAGCCATGAATTTTGCAGGGATGTTTCTTCGAGGGAATGATAATGTCGCATAAGAAAAAAGCCGCCTTGTTCAGGCGGCTCTATTGTATCGTAACTTGTTAATCGGAAGTGAAGAATACTTTCTTCGGCTGCCATTCGATGGAGCCGTCTTCGTTGACCATTTTCACCATGAGCGCAACCAACTCGCCCTGGGTACTCACGCCGCGGACCTTCTCATGGATCAGATCGGCTTCCTTGGCCTTGACGCGATGTCCATGGCGTACGCCTTCGACCTCATCGGGGTTGAGTTCCACAGCCGGCCAGTCGCCGAGCGCTTCAGCAGCGGGAATCAGGTATTGATACCAATTACCCGCGGTGAAGGCTTCTTGGAGTTTGCGCAAAGGAACGGAGTCGCGCAGGGTGAAACGCCCGCTCTTGGTACGGCGCAAGCCAACGAGATACGCGCCGCAACCCAGTTTCTTGCCGAGATCGTTTGCCAGCGAGCGGACGTAAGTTCCGGATGAGCAATGCACATCGATGACCGCTTCGGGCGGAGTCCATTCCAGCACTTCAAGGTGATGGACGGTGATGGTACGCGGTTCAAGTTCGACCTCTTCGCCTTTGCGTGCCATTTCATAGGCTTTGCGTCCCTGCACCTTGACAGCGGAGTAGGGCGGGGGAGTCTGTTCGATCTCGCCGACAAAGGTCATCAGCGCTTCTTCGAATTGGGCCTCGGTGATATGAGAAGGGTCGGTGGTAGGGGTGAATTTTCCATCCGCGTCGTAGGTATCGGTTGTGCCGCCGAGACGGATAATGGCCTGGTAGCGTTTATCAGATGCAGAAACATATTCGCTAAGGCGGACGGCCGGGCCGACCAGAATTACGAGCACGCCGGAAGCGCGGGGGTCGAGCGTACCAGTATGACCCGCGCGGCGTAAGCCTGTACCATTTCTAATCACTTGAACTACATCGTGGGAGGTCATGCCCACAGGTTTATCGACCACAAGCGCGCCAGATATGGCGTTTTTTATATCTTGACTATTCATTATGGATTCCTCCTGACAATTATCCTGATTTTATTATGACACACTTATCCGATTTTGCAATACAAAAATAAGTCGGTTTTTAATATTTTTACAAGTTGAGTAATTCGCGAGTCTTTGCGAGAACATCTTTCTGAACTTCGCTCAAACTGCCCTCTATATCTGCTCCTGCGGCGGCGGCGTGTCCCCCGCCCTTGAAGAATTTTGCCACTGGAGATACATCAATACCCGGTGCCAGGGCACGCCAGGAGATCTTGACGTGGTGATCGCTCTGTTCAACGAAGACCATGCCGACTTTGTTGCCATCGATGGCGGAGATCATGTTGATGAGGTCCGCATCGTCATTTCCGCCGTATCCAGCAGCCTTGCGATTAGATAGTGTGAGCGTCCCCCAGACAATGCCGTGTTTGCTTTCCAGGCTGGAAAGTCCCGCACCCCAGTATTTGGCAGCCGGAAAGGATTTGCGTACCAGCGACTGCATGTAGATCTCCGGCATATCCACACCGGCTTCCATCAGGGTCGCAGCCTGACGCAACGCTTCAGGCGTGGTGTTGGATGTGCGGAAGCCGAGAGTGTCGGTGAGTACACCGGTTAAGAGGGCAGTTGCCACCGGTTTGGAGATATTCAATCCCCATTGCGGCAGGCAGTTGGTGAGAATGGCAGCTGTTGCCACCTCATCCGCTTCGATCAGGTTCAAAATTCCAAATTTTTCGTTGGTCTTGTGGTGGTCAATATTGATATCAGGTTGGCCAAAATTTTCAAATGGTTTCCCCACGCGTTTGAAATCGGCGCAATCTACGGTAATGAAGGTATCATGACCGTTGCCTGGTTCCTTCTTGATAAGTTCGCTGCCTTCAAGGAATTTAAAGGAGGAGGGGACGCCGTCTGCCAGCACCATTTCCACCGATTTACCCGCATCCTTCAGGGCCAGTCCCAGACCGAGCAGAGAACCGATGGCGTCTCCGTCGGGCCGGACGTGCGATGCGATAACGATCTTCGTCGCACGGGCGAGTCTTTCTTTTATCTCCCCTGTGATCTGAGTATTCACTATTTGTATTCCTCCGAAAGTTTGAATGCCCGCTGCCGTTCCCGGCGGGACAATTATTTCTTGTCTTTTAACCCGGCCAATAGTTTTTCGATATGGTCTGCATTCTCCGGGGTGGGATCCCAATGGAAGCGCAGCCTTGGGAAGGCGCGCAGTTCCACGCGGGCAGAGAGAGCCCGCCTGAGGAAGCCGGAAGCCGATTCGAGACCGGCTAAAATGTCGGCGGAGCGGGAAGCGCCTTCCACCGCGGAGACGTACACATCCGCGAAGGCGAGTTCCCGGTCCACTTTGACATCAGTAATAAAGATCTGGTGAAGGCGCGGATCGTTGATCTCGTGAATGAGCATCTCGGAGATCTCCTGACGGATCCGGTCTTCAATGCGTTTTAGACGAATTCCTGATGGCATGAGTTCCTGCTATTCAAGGATGTAACATGTGAGGATATCGCCTGGCAGGATGTCGCTGAAATTCTTGAAGCCGACACCGCATTCAAAGCCCTGACGGATCTCCTTTACATCATCCTTTTCGTGGCGAAGCGAAGAGAGATCGCCTTCATAAACAATATCCACGCCGCGGTTCAAGCGGACTTTTGCACCACGCTTTAATTCGCCTTCCGTGACCTTGCAGCCTGCCACTTTGCCGAACTTGGAGGCGGAGAAGACTTGCAGCACCTGCGCGCGGCCAAGCACCTTTTCCTTGAGGTCGGGCTCCAGCATACCGTTGAGCGCCTTCTCAATATCTTCGGTCATACGGTAAATGATCTCATACAGGCGGATATCCACGCCTTCTTTTTCCGCCATGCGGCGGGCATCGACATCGGCCTGCACATTGAAGCCGATCAGGATGGCTTTTGAAGCAGTAGCGAGCATTACATCGTTGTTGCCGATGTTGCCGGTTTCGGCATGGAGTACTTTCAGCCCGATTTCGCCTTCGCCGAGTTTGTTCAATTCTGTGATGATGGGGTCGAGCGAGCCTTGCACGTCGGCTTTGACGATCAGGTTAAGCTCGCGCACTTCACCCGCTTGAGCGCGGCTGAAAAGGTCTTCGAGCGAAAGCTTCTTGCGAGATTGCGCCTGGGTCTTGGCGGCTTCGAGACGCTCTGCTACGATGTTGCGCGCTTCCTTGTCGGACTTGACCACTTCGAACAGATCACCGGCAGAGGGCACATCGCTGAGACCCATCACCGCCACCGGGGTGGAGGGACCAGCCTTCTTGATGGGTTTGCCTTTGAAGTCGCTGATGGCGCGCAGCTTGCCATAGGCATTCCCGGCCACCACAATATCACCTGCTTCGAGCGTTCCGTTCTGGACCAGCAAAGTGGCGATCACACCCTTGGATTTATCCAACTCCGCTTCGATGACGGTGCCGATGACTTTTCCGCCGGGGTTGGCTTTGATATCGTTGCTGTCGGCAACGAGCAGGATGCCTTCGAGCAGGTCATCAATGCCTTGCTTCTGTTTGGCAGAAACCGGCACGACCATGGTGTTGCCACCCCAATCATCCGGGACGAGTTCTTGTTCGGCCAGCTGTTGCTTGACGCGGTCCGGGTTGGCGTTCGGTTTGTCCACTTTGTTCAGCGCCACCAGCATTGGCACGCGGGCAGCCTTGGCATGGGCGATGGCTTCCTTGGTCTGTGGCATGACGCCATCATCAGCGGCCACCACGAGAACAACGATATCCGCACCCTGGGCTCCGCGCGCGCGCATCTGGGTAAAGGCAGCGTGACCGGGGGTATCCA
>DAOQBX010000005.1:0-14178 GCA_035340155.1 Anaerolineales bacterium
CCCAGCCAGCAGATCCTCGAAGGCAGCCCCTGGAAGGGCACTTTCTCTCTGGCCATCTTCAACCAGCGATGTAAATGCTCATCCTCGGGAAAGAGTTCCATGATGGCCTGGTCGGTGGTGTAAATATCCTCCTCCTCACCCGATAACGCCACCCACCTGAACGGTCCCTTGCCTTCGCAGAATAACGGACGGATGTACGCAGGTACAAAGCCGGGGAATTCAAAGGCATCGCTCACGCCGTGATTGTAGGCCTGTTGACGCAGGTTATTCCCGTAATCGAACACCTCCGCACCCGCGCGCTGGAAGGCAAGCATGGCCTTCACATGTTTCGCCATCGAGTCCATGGCCATGGCTTTATACTTCTCAGGGTCTGAGTCTCGCAGTTGATTCGCCGCTGTCACCGACAAACCGGATGGGACATAGAACAACGCTTCATGCGCCGACGTTTGGTCCGTCACCACATCGGGAATGATGCCACGCTGGGAGAGCTCGTGATACACATCCGCCGCATTGCCGATCAACCCAATGGACTTCGGCGTTTGCTTTTTTACGTTCTCCTCTACAAGCGTCATCGCCTCTTCGAGGTTATCCACCACCATATCCACATATCCAATGGCGCGCCGGCGCTCCGCCCGCTCAGGGTCCACCTCGACGATCAGCCCCACTCCCTCGTTCATGGTAATGGACAGGGGTTGGGCACCGCCCATCCCGCCCAGGCCGGCCGTCAGCACGAACTTCCCTTTCAGCGACCCCCATCCCTTAAGTTTGGCCAGCGCTCCAAACGTTTCATACGTTCCCTGCAGGATCCCCTGAGTGCCGATATAGATCCATGAACCGGCGGTCATCTGTCCATACATGATGAGGCCCTTCTTGGCCAGCTCATCAAAGTACTCCCATGTAGCCCAGTGCGGCACGATATTGGAATTGGCGATCAGCACCTTGGGGGCATCCTTGTGGCTTTTGAAGACCACCACCGGCTTGCCCGACTGCACTAACAGGGTCTCATCCTCTTCGAGATTCTTGAGAGAGTCGAGGATGGCGTCGAAGGCTTCCCAGGTACGGGCTGCCTTGCCACGCCCGCCATAGACGACGAGGTCTTCCGGCTTCTCCGCCACTTCGGGATCAAGGTTATTCTGGATCATGCGATAAGCGGCTTCGCTCAGCCAGTTCTTGCAAGTCAGTTCGGTGCCTCGCGGCGCACGGACGATACGGGGTGTGGACATAAAGGATGCTCCTATTCCAAGATCAAGAGTGAATCAACAATGGCATCAAAGGAAGGTTCGACTGTTTCCCGCCACTTGTCAGTTGTGGAAAGTGTTATGGAGAGGGTCCCGGCGGGCAGGTCAAAAAAGACCTGCTTTTGATAGAGTATGATCTGCGCTCCATCCAGAGTGACGACCGGGGTTTGTGAAGCGATCACACCGTATGGGATGTTGTTTTTGGTGGGGCGGATTTCGGTCACCAACACCTTCGCCCCATTCATCGAGTCTGGTAGAGTGGCCGCTAATTTTTCGAGTTGTGTTCCATCTGCGAGAGACATTTCCTGCTGCGCATCCCATAGCACATTGATATTGGTCACAAAGCCACTCTCAATATGTTCTTCATTCATATCCAGCGCGAACAGGCGGAAAATGTTCGGGTCGAGGGATCGGATCGTTTCCAGTGAGCGCTGGATGGCCGGGTTCTCCGCTTCAGGCAGGGTGCTGATGATGTCGAACTCGGGTGCATTCCTGCGGAAGGTCACCCACTGCCTGGGGACAACCAGGGAATATTTCCCAAGCAGGTCGGTAAAAGCAGTATCGCCATCGGCGTTCGTATCCCAAACGCTTTCCGCAGATTGCGTAGGCGTGGCAAGGATGGCTGTTTGAGTTGCTGTGGGGATTGAGGTAGGGGTCTGGCTGGAAGTCTGCACGGGCTTAACCTGCTCTGTCATTTGAAGCGCAACAGAAACGGTCTCGGCGACCATGATCTCCAGTCGTGTGTCAGGTGTCGGCGTGGAGAGAGGCGCGGATGTTGTCATCCCCGGCACTACGCAAGCCAAAGATGTTATCCATAAAATCAAGAAAACTTTTACACCGCGATGATCTTTCATTAATGTATCCTTTAAGTACAAAAGCCTCCCAGCTATTATAGCCGAGAGGCCGGTTATTTTTTGTTCAGCCAAATCGATCCATTACATCATCCACGGCCTGGTGTTATTTAAATACTTCCAATGTGGCGCCAATTTCGTTCAATGATTGAAAGATCACATCCCTAAATTGAGAAACAGTGGTGGCGGTGATCATGATCAATTTCTTATTATTCTGAAAGATCATAATTCTCTGACTAACCCGCTTGCCAGACAGACTGCGTTCCACATCAATATACTCCATCTCCACCCCATTCTCATTATCCACAGGATTGACACCGTTGGTCAATACGCTAAACCCCTGCTGCTTTAACGATTCCTCCAACACGCCGGATACAAATGAAATCGGCATGGCCGAAAGCATGGCATCCTCCATGACAGCGATATTGATATTGGCGGCATAACCATTAACAAAATATTCCCGATTTCCATTTAATGCCACCATACGCACCACGTCTGAGTCCAATTCCTGAAACGCCTTGGCGGCATCAGCCAGGTCCGGCTGTTCTTCAGCAAGTTTTTCCAGGATGGTATTCAATTTTTCTTTATCAACAGGGAGAACGACCCAGTCTTTCGGAAGAACTACTTTGTATTTATTATCGTAATCAACGAACAGGCTTCTGGCATCAGGCAGAATCTCCAGGCTGACCCCGGTGGGAAGCGGAGTGGCCGTTGGCGTAGGAGTTGAAGTGGATGTTGCTGTAGGGCTGGGGGTAAAGGTGGGCATCGGCGTGGAGGTATGAGTGGGCGTAGGGGTGGCAGTTGCGAACAGGTTGGAAATGCTGGATACTCCGCATGCCAGACTGGCCAGGGAAAGCACCAGGACAAACAGAACAGAAACAATGTAGAACTTATCTTTTTTCATTTACTCCTCCTTGGATTCTCATTTTGCTTGTATGGTGAATCACACTACATGATTTTCCACCCATAACATATGGCGTCCCGGCAGCCGGGACGCCATATGGATTTTATTAGATCAAACGCTGGTTTGTCCCTTGGCGATCATATCGGCAAAGTTGGTGCCTTTGAGACGATTCACCAACACTTCCTGCGCTTCGCACCAAACCGGGCGCAGCGGACAATTCTCATCGAACGAGCATGCGCCCGTATCTCCCACACACTCATTGAGTTGGATCGGGCCATCAATGGCCTCAATGACTTCCAACAGTGTGATCTCCTGCGGGGTGCGCGCCAACGTCACGCCGCCGCGAGCGCCGCGCGAAGTATGCAGCAACCCGGCAATGGATAACTGGGAAATAATCTTGGCAAGGAAGGAAGGGGGAATGCGTTGTTCTTCAGCGATGGAACTCGTTGCTGTGCGCTGATCACCATTGCGGGCAAGGTGTAAAACGGCGCGGACGGCATAATCGGCTTGGCGGGTAATTTGCATGCTGACCTCACTTAAAATAGGTAAAACTTACCAACAATCACGATTTTATTGTGAAATTTTGTGCAAGACAAGTAATAAAGGTCATAGCCAAATTATGACCTTTTACTCTGAATTACAGACAACAGAAAAATAAAAAGTCCCATGTCAATGACATAGGACTTAAGCCATGCATCGAGTCTAGTGAGTCAGCGTCAGGTTCCCAGCGCCCATCTCGACAACAAAAGTCAACATGGGACCTTCACCCTCTTGACGATACCCCTCTCCGCTTCGATCCCAGCCGGAGCCTGCGTTTACATTCGACAGCCCTCCCTCCACTGTGACCATTGCGTTGACACCGTCAGGGACGATAATGATGACATTGCTGAGTCCGGTCTCCACTTTGATGGAAGCGTCGCGCTTCAGGCCGCCGGAGAAATCCAGAGTGTAGTCGCCCGCACCGGCGGAGAAATCGAACAGGTTAAAGTTCGCATTTGCAAGCCCGGTCAGTTTGACATCCGATGCGCCCGTGGTATAGCGGAAAGTGTTCATCTCAGCCTGATTGGGTTCGGAGAACGCGAGTTCTACATGGGAAGCGCCGTCTTCAATAGACAAGTTAGTGAGGGCCAGACCGCCGAATTCGAAGGTACCGTCATACGCACCGGATTGGATGCTCAAATTCATGGGTTGGCCGCCAAGTTTCAAGTCCCACACGTTCTTGAGGTCGGTCAAGGTCGGCAGGCTGGGAAATTTCAGGTTGCCCATTTTGACTTCCACATCGCCACCGTCACTGACGATCTGCGGCTTGACCTCGGCATAGTTGTAGACGGCTGTTCCATCCACAAGCGCATCCGCACCGGGATTGAGGATCAATTCACCCGCGCCAAAGGTCAACATGAGGTTAACCTCGCCCGAATCAGGATAATCCACATGGATGGGCTCGGTCACTTCCGGGCCAGGTTGGGGAGCCTTCGGAACGCTGATCCCGCACGCCAGGCTGGCTAAAGCGAGAATCACAATAAGAACGAAAAGTTTACGCATAAGAAAAACCTCCTTAGGTTATTACTAAGGAGGTATACGGGGAAAGGGGTATTAGGTTTCAGGTGGGTTGAGCTTCTTGTTGCTTTGATTTGAGATTGGCTAATATATTCCTGGTAGCGTTTGCAACTTCATCTATCGCCTTGTTGAACGCTTCTTCATTCGCTTTCGACGGTTTGCGATACCCGCTCACTTTGCGCACGTATTGCAAAGCCGCTTCGTAGATCTCCTGATCGGTGACAGGGTGATCCATATTTCTAAGGGGTTTGATACTTCTGCACATATTACCTCCAAACTCTAACTATAACTTTCAATATATTCAAGGTCTTTAGGACGGTATTTTGCAAAGATATGTTTTGCTTCAGTTTCCAACACGCCGCCATGATATGACTTGATGTGACGCTGAATATATCGATTGTTCTCCACACTAAACCTTGATTGAACGTTGTTATCGTGAATGGCAAAGATAATGTGGGGAATATCCGCCATCACAACAGCGCCTAAACACATGGGACAAGGTTCAACGGATGTGAACAAGATGGCGCGTTTGTAATCTGTCCAGAGCGCTTCACCTGCGGCAAGTAATGCGTTCAATTCCGCATGTCTGATCTGGCTTTTATGCTCATGATGCCGAGCCCGTCCACGCGAGATGATCTGTCCATCTAAAACGACCACGGAGCCGATCGGTAATTCCCCTGCTGCGCCCGCCGCTTCAGATTCAGCGATTGCTTCACGCATGAAATGCTCAAGATCAAGGTTTTGCAATTCAGGAGCAAGCATGTCATCATCCTCCTGCAAGTTACATTACTTGTCTTTCTTCAACGCCTTATCCAACGCCTGGTCCACCGAGCGGACTTCGATGACCTCGATGCCCTGCGGATATTCTTCGCCCTTACGAATCGCTTTCGGGACGATGGCAGTTTTGAAACCAAGTTTCTGTGCTTCTTTTAATCGTGCCACCATTTGCCCCGGCATACGCAGTTCACCTGCCAAACCAATCTCGCCGATCAAGACCACATTTGCTTGAATTGGCACATCACGCCATGAAGAAGCGATAGCAGCGGCTACGGCTAAGTCCGCGGCGGGTTCGTCGATTTGAATACCGCCCACTACATTTACAAAGACATCCTGCTCAGCGAGTTTCAAGCCGACACGACGTGTAAGAACCGCCGTAATCAATAATAGACGATTGAAGTCCACACCGTTGGGCGTGCGGCGGGCATTACCAAATTGAGTCGGTGAGGTTAATCCCTGCACTTCCACGAGGATGGGACGAGTCCCTTCCATCGTCACGGCAATCGCAGACCCGGCGGCATTCACCAAACGCTCCGCCAAAAATGCTTCGGAAGGATTCGTCACTTCGATCATGCCGCCTTCGCGCATTTCAAACACACCCACTTCGGATGTCGCACCGAAGCGGTTCTTCACCGAACGCAACAGACGATAGGCTTGGAAGCGATCCCCTTCAAGATACAAGACCGTATCCACAATATGTTCCAACACACGCGGACCGGCAATTGCGCCTTCCTTGGTCACATGCCCGATCATGAACACCGTCACACCGCTGGACTTCGCCAACTCACGCAACTGTGACGAACACTCGCGCACCTGCGAAACCGAGCCCGCCGATGAATCCAATTCAGAGAGATAGGTGGTCTGGATGGAGTCAACAATTAACAGGTCCGGTTTGGAATCGCGGACGTGGTTCAAGATAATTTCAAGGTTGGTCTCCGTCACCAACAGCAGATCCTTGGGCATGTCCTTCCCGCCGTTGAACAGACGTGAGGCGCGCATCTTGATCTGCCGCTCCGACTCTTCGCCCGAGACATACAACACACGCTGCACCTTGCCCATCTCGATTGCCATTTGCAACATGAGCGTGGATTTGCCAATGCCGGGGTCACCGCCCACGAGCACGATGGAACCGGGGACGATGCCGCCGCCGAGCACGCGCGCGAACTCACCGATGGGGAGGTGAACGCGATCTTCCGCCTCACCACTGACCTCGGAAATGGGTCGCGGCTCCGAGCGGCCGGTCAGCCCTCGAACATTGACCGCGCCCTTCTTCGCCACGGGTTCATCGTGGATGATCTCTTCGGTCATGCTATCGAACGCGCCGCACTGCGGGCATTTGCCCATGTACGAAGCGGAGACTCGTCCGCATTGCTGACATACATATCGGGTATGAGTTTTGTTTTTTGCCATAAGTGCCTCGTGTAGGGGTGCAACAATGCTGCACCCCTACAATAATCATTGAGGGCAGTATAACAGAATTTTTGTTCTGTTTTCAGAGTCTGCTATACTCCTCTCAACCAAAGGAGAATCCCATGAAACTCGTATCAGACATTCTTATTGTGATCGTCGCCCTCTTGCACCTTTACTTCCTCTACCTCGAAATGTTCCTATGGGACAAACCGCGCGGGATGAAATCATTTCGTATGACGGAGGAGCAAGCCAAACAGTCGAAGACTCTCGCCATGAATCAGGGTTTATACAACGGCTTCCTCGCCGCCGGTCTGCTGTGGGGACTCGTGGCAGGTGACCCGGTGAAAATTTTCTTCCTAAGCTGTGTCATCATCGCAGGAATCTTCGGTGCGTTCACAGTCAGCAAACGCATCTTTTATATTCAAGCCGTCCCCGCTATTTTGGCGCTGGTGACCCTACTCGTGGGTTAGCCTGCCCACTTCAAAATTGCAAGCACGGGATAATGGTCAGATGGGAAGCGCTCTTTCACCCCGGTGCGGTCCACGTGAGATTCAGTCGCGTGGAAATGTTCTGAAACCAGCACCCAATCAATGGGGTTGATCTTCCCTGCCGTGCCGAACCCATGAAATGTGCCTTCCGTTTCGACATCACCGCCTGATGCGCGGTAGGCATCCCTCCATTCCGCTCCCATCAGCGTTTGGTAGGCAAAAGAATCTTTAACCGCATTAAAGTCGCCGGTCAAAATGACCGGCGACTTTTTGATCGTTTCAGCGACACAGGTTCGCAAAAAGCGCGCCGCGCCTTCGATGGCAGATGGCTCATAATCGAAATGCGTATTGACGAAGGTCAACATCCGCTGTGTAGGCAGGTGAAAAAGTTCCGCCCAGGTCGCGGTGCGCGCAAAGGTACTTCCCCAACTTTTGCTGCCGGGGACCGTTGGCGTTTCACTCAGCCAGAAATGACCGGTCCGATGAACGCGGAACGCATCGCGCCTGAAAAGGATCGGCGCCATTTCCAGGGCGGTTTCAGGTCCACCGCCGCGCTGCACGCCGTAGAACTCATACTCAGGCAGGCTGGTCTTGATGAACACCGCCTGCGAGTCATCGCGGCATTCTTGAATCCCCAGCAAGTCCGGACCAAATTCACGGATCCTCTCCAACACCAGGGGCTTGCGTTTCTCCCAATGGTTCGCGCCGTCTTCGGCGGTCCCATAGCGGATGTTAAAACTCATCACCTTGATCATCGGGAAAGACCTTGCGCTTTACCGGCTGACGATATTCACAAAATCGGCAAACAAGCCATAGGCGGTTTCGACCGGGCCGCCGGTCATGCCCGGTTTTTCGGAGAGGACGATGGAGTAGTCAATGATGATATCGGTACGGAAGGTGATGCCCGTGCTGGAGTTCATCATGCCGTACAGCGACGAGGATGAATCCACCAACTGTGGAGCCACACTGGCCACGATCCTGCCATCCGTTTTTTCGGCAGAACAAACCAACTTATAACGTTTGCCTTCCGCTTTGGCCTTGGCGATCATCTCGGATGTGATGCCGCGAATGCCGGTGGGGTTCACTTGCTGCGGGGTCATGGGCGTATCCCACAGAACCGTGACGAGCGCCGCAACTTTGATGGCGGCATCCCAACCGTCCACATCGTTGGTGGGGTCGGTTTCAGCCAGCCCGATCTTCTGGGCATAGGCAAGCGCCTGCTCATAGGTCTCGCCGTTTTCCATACGAGACAGGATGACGTTGGTCGTGGCATTGAAGATGCCCTTGAAGGATTCCAACTCCACCAGCGGAAACGCTTCTCTCATAACCGAGAAAACGGGTGCCCCGCCCAGAACCGTGGACTCAAACCGGAACTTCTTCCCCTTCGCTTCCGCCAGCGCGGTCAGATCGCGATAGCCATGCACCACCGGACCCTTGTTCGCTGTGCTGACGTGCATCCCCAATTCCAGCGCCGTGCGGATATGATCAAGCGCAGGCTGTCCTGTTTGAGTGTTAACCGGGGAATTCTCGAACATGAAGTTGGCTTGGGAATGTTTAATGACATCCAGCGAATTCTTTACTTCAAAAGAAGAAAGGGGAAAGATATCCTTGCCGTTCTCCACAAGTTCCAATGCCTTTTCAATATCCAGACCCTCCGGGTTCACGGCATGTCCATGCCGGCCGGTGGAAATGCCTGTAAATGAAAAAGTGACATTGTGTTTTGATTTAAGCAGATCCTGTTTACGAACGAGCAGGCGAGCCAGTGAACGGGCAACATTTCCAAAACCGATGAAGGCGAGGTTGTAGTGCATGGGGAGACTCCTTTGGGAAATTACAGCAACTGAGGAATTGAAATTGGAGATCGAAGGTTATATCGGCGGGTAGGGATAAGCTCTGCGTCCGCCCAAGGGACGGGGGAAGACTTTTTCTTCGAGTAACTCTTCGGCACGAAGCAGCAGGGAGTCGATCTCGCTTGGGTTGAGATAGGGCTCAAAGAGGGCCGACCAGGTCCCGGTCGAGGAAAGAGGCGCAAGCAATTCATCCGGGATGGCCTGACCGGCAAAGTCCCACAATACGGTCCTCAATTTGTATTCCTCGTGGAAGCAGATGCCGTGGTCGATGGCAAAGAGGTGATGGGTCCCCTCTTCAAAGAACACATGGCTGCCCTTGCGGTCGGCGTTGTTGGAGAGGAAATCGAAGAGCACTACAGGGCGCAGTTTTTGCTTGTCCTCAACGGTGAAGTTGAAGTAATGATATTCAACATCGTACTCGATGTATTGTTGCAGCGAACCGGGGCCATGCGGCCCGTCTTCACGGTAGACCGTGAATGGAACAATGTTGAATCCAAGAGCCTCGCTCAATTGAAAAGCGGCGACCTCGCGCAAAGCCAGGGTGTTCTCGGGAAAATCCCAAAGCGGTTGCTCGCCTTTGCTGGGCTTGTACACGGCCTGGAATGTTTTCCCTTCGTGGTGAACGTCAACCAGGAAGGTGTAATTCGAACCAAGCATGAACTGACCGCGAAGGTCATAAGCGCCGTTTGTAAGAGCAGACCGGATTGCAGGGGAAATGGATGTATTCATGAATGCCAAACGTCGAACGTTGAACGTTTGACGTGATTAATGAAGGTGTCCGTTCTTTTTCGGACAGAAGTGCCCTTCCGGCTCGATGGGCTGGCCGCACTGCGGACAGATGGGACGTCCGCGATTGGACACTTCCTGTCCCCAACGGGCAAGGCGGCGCATCTGCGAACGTGTAGCCCAAAAGCGCACCTGGGCTGCCGACTCGGGATCTTGTTCCTCGGTCAGCAGTTCCTTGGTGAAGACGACGACCCGGTCGCGTTCTTTATCATAGCCAAGGCCGATCTCGCCGGAGCGGTAGAGCGGATCCACCGGCGGATTGATGCGCATGGTCTCCTCAATATAATCGCCCGAGGCTTCTTCCAGGTCAGGATGCTGTTGGCCGATCTGGGCGAGAAACTGCTCAATACCGATGGCGAGCGAGATCAACTGCGCTTTCTCAATAATAATGGTAATGGTACGGGTGTCTTGATAGGCTTGTAAATAAAAAACGCGCTGTCCGGGTTTGCCGATGGCGTCTGCGGTGATATGGTCACAGGGGTCTACGTCAATTTCAAAGCGTGGCATGGTTACCTTTTTTGAGAGTATACCACCCCACCCAACCTTCCCCAAATATGACAGTAGTTCATATCCTATTTGGGGAAGGTGTCGCAATAGCGGCGGAGGGGGAAGGGTTATAATCTCACTAATCTTTTCGCCAAAGGAGACGCCATGTACGATAAAAGAACGCTCGAAGAATTGGAAAAGACGCTGGCCGAATGGGAGCAGACCTCCCTCAAAAAAGCGCTGAGCCAGCTGCCCGAACGCGCCGACGAATTTATCACCACCTCCTCTGAACCGATCAACCGCCTCTATACGCCGCTCGATCTTGGGGAAACAGACTACGCTTCTTCTCTTGGACTTCCGGGTGAATACCCGTACACAAGAGGAGTCCACCCGACACTGCACCGCTCCAAACTCTGGACAATGCGCATGTTCGCAGGCTTCGGCACTGCTGAGGAAACGAACAAGCGCTTCAAATACCTGCTCGAGCAGGGTCAGACCGGCCTGAGCATTGCCTTCGACCTGGCCACGTTAATGGGCTACGACACCGACCAGCCCGAGGCGCTTGGCGAGTTCGGCAAGTGCGGCGTGGCGGTCTCTTCATTGAAAGACATGGAAATTTTGCTGGACGGCATTCCGCTCGATAAAGTTTCCTCCAGCATGACCATCAACTCGCCTGCCGCCATCATTTGGGCCATGTACATCGCCGCCGCCGAAAAACAGGGCGTACGCTCCGATCAGTTGCGCGGAACCTTGCAGAACGATATCCTCAAGGAATTCATCGCCCAAAAGGAATTCATCTTTCCTCCGGAACCGTCCATGCGCCTCGTGGTGGATACGATGGAGTTCGGCGCGAAACATGTACCGCAATGGAACACCATTTCCATTTCCGGCTATCACATCCGCGAAGCTGGTTCCACGGCCGCGCAGGAACTGGCCTTCACCCTGGCAGACGGCATGGAATACGTCCGCTGGGGCATGGCACGCGGCATGGATGTGGATGATTTCGCGCCGCGCTTATCTTTCTTCTTCAACGCACACAACGACTTCTTCGAAGAGATCGCAAAGTATCGCGCTGCCCGCCGCATTTGGGCGCGGGAAATGCGTGAGACCTTCAAGGCCAAAAATCCGCGCTCGTGGCTGATGCGCTTCCATACACAAACGGCAGGGGTCTCGCTCACGGCACAGCAGCCGGAGATCAACATCGTCCGTGTGGCGATCCAGGCGCTGGCCGCCGTGCTTGGCGGAACTCAATCCCTGCACACCAATTCCATGGATGAAGCCCTCGCGCTTCCCTCCGAGCATGCAGTGACCATTGCCCTGCGCACCCAGCAGATCATCGCTGAAGAATCCGGTGTGACCAATACGGTCGATCCGCTTGGGGGTAGTTTCTTCGTCGAAGCGCAAACCAACCGAATGGAGAAGGAAGCGTACGACTACTTCCATCGCATCGAGGATCTGGGCGGAGTCATCCCCGCGCTCGAAAAGGGATTCATGCAGGGCGAGATCTCCGATGCCGCTTATCGCTACCAGCGCGAGATCGATCAGGGCAGGCGCAAGATCGTGGGCGTCAATGCCTACAACGAGAACAAGCCAATGAACATTCCCATCCTGCGCATGGACCCGAACGGTTACAGCCGTCAGGTGGCGCGCCTTAATGAAGTGAAGAAAACGCGCGATAGCGGGCGCGTCGGGCAGACTCTCGACCGTCTGCGCATTGCCTGCGAAGGCACGGAGAATACCATGCCCTATATCATGGATTGCGTCCGTGCGTACTGCACATTGGGTGAGATCGTGGGAGTGATGACGAAAGTCTTCGGGAAGTATGAAGAACCGACGATGATCTAAGCCGCCGGGCCGATAATTGAACGCGGGAACGGTTAATCCGTTCCCGCGTTTTTATTCCGGCGGACCGTGAGCAATCTTTGAACCTTCTGGTATTTCTCACGTGTCAACGGATACGACCATGCCAGGAGGATCGTCCCTAACAGGATCGCCGCGCCAATGAACGAATCCATCAGGCGGATCATGAACAAGGCTGAGTCGGGTTGGCGGAAAACGGTCACACTCTCCGGCGGAGATTGATACCCCGACCAGCCCAAAATCTGCAATGTGATAAAGATGATGATCGCACCGGTCAACTTGCGAATAAGGGTGCGAATGCCGTAATAGACCCCTTCCTGCCTGCGGCCCGTGCGCAACTCATCCCATTCGATCACATCCGGCAGGATCGAATCCGGCAGGATATACGCTGCCGAAACCCCGATCCCTGCCAGGGCGGCGATCACCAACATATATTCTGTATCACCCGGTTGGATGGTGAAGATCATTGCCTGCACAACCACCCAGGCAGCCATACCCAGCATGTAGGCCCGGATCTTATTCTGTCGCTTCGACAACCATAGCCAGAACGGTACGAACAGCACGCACACCAGCATCAGCACCCCAAAGAAGGCTGATTCAAGCGCAAGGTCCACGCCAAGGATATTGACCTTTGCAAGCAAGTCTCCCTCCGCCACCCAGTATAGAAGGAAGAACGGGAAGGTGATGGAGACCATATCCACTGCAGACCAGTTGAACATATAAATCCCAACCGCATAACGGAACGGCACATTCTGCCAGGCCAGTCTCATGGTCTCGCGGAAGGGAAGCGTATCCTGCCCAGACGTTTCTTCCGCAAAGCGTTCTTTTATAAAAAGCCCGATCAGGAACAAAGGCAGGGAGCCGACCGCGCCAAATACTGCCCCGGCGGTCAAAAAACCTTGTTGTTGCGTACCGCCGCCAAGGATCACTGCATCCACGATCATCGGGGCTGTGATCACCACTGTCATGGCGGCAAGTAATTGAAAGACCGTTCTAAAACTCGAGAGCGAGGTGCGCTCATCATAATCCTGAGTCAGTTCAGGGGTCAACGAAAGATACGGCACTGCCACCAGGGTCGTCAATGTATCGGAGATCATGAACGCCAGCGTCACGTAGATCAACAAGCCCACCTGACTCTCCCAATTCGGCGCAGACCACAACATGACAAAACTCAAACCGAACGGAAACGCGAACCACAACAAGAATGGACGCCGCCGCCCCAGTTTGGATTTCATCCGATCGCTCAACACGCCGATGATGGGATCATTGACGGCATCCCACACGATACCAGCCAGAGCACCCAGCGAGGCCAGTCGCGGCTCGATCCCAACCACATCCGTCAAATAGATGGCGTAGAAAATGGAGCGCATCATGCCAATGCTTGAAATTCCCCAATCGCCAGAACCATATAAGATCTTCAACCAAAATGGGAGTCGTCTTTTCACCGTTCACTCTTCCGTTAAGATGCGGGCAAGTGTAGCACGAAACCAAAAATCGCCCCACCTTACGGACGGTTAACATTACCAATCTGAAAACTCCAAATCCCACAGATATGGGTATACTACGCTCAGAAAACCGAAATGGCAAACCCGTCGAAAGACGGTGACGCAAAGCTAATGGGCCTACCGTTGTGGCAACACAACCAGGGCAGCCAGGCCGCCGAAGAAAAAACTGTAATCCCCTCTCCTTCGCGGGCTTGGCAAGATAGCAAGCCCGCTTTTGTTTTTTCGAACCTTACAACACGAACGGATCGTACCGACAACGGCAAACCCGTCGAAAGACGGTGACGCAAAGCCATGGGTCTACAGCTGCTGACGCAGCCATGATCGCCAGGCCACCGAAGACGAGCCTTCTTGATCCTAGCGCGATTTGACCTGCGCAAATGATCTGGATGCTCGCCAAAAGGAGTTTCTTATGGCATCCAGAATGCAATTTGTGCAAGTCAAAAACCAGATCATCCTCACCGCGCTG
>DAOQBX010000006.1:0-13656 GCA_035340155.1 Anaerolineales bacterium
ACCCACTCACCATCCCCGGCCAGGGGCCGCAGGATTATGAAGCCCGCCTGACCCCCAGCGGACGGAATGAGGTCACGGCTATTGTTCGCAATATCACCGAACGCAAACGGGCTGAAGAAGCGCTGCGCGAGACTCAATCGCGCATTCAGCTGGCCTTGAGAGGCGCAAATGCCGGCATGTGGGAATGGAAAGTGCAAACCGGAGAAACCGTCTTCAACGAACGTTGGGCGGAAATGATCGGGTACACCCTGGCAGAGCTTAAGCCCATCAGCATTCAGACCTGGGCTGACCTTTGCCACCCTGATGATCTGAAGGCTTCGGATGAATTGCTTAAGAACCATTTCGCCGGGGAAACCGATTTTTATGAGTGCGAAGCCCGCATGAAACACAAGGATGGCAGCTGGGTCTGGGTGATCGACCGTGGCAGTGTCATGGAATGGGATGCGGATGGAAAGCCCGTGCGCATGTTCGGCACCCACCTTGATATCACCGAGCGCAAACAGGCCGAAGAGGAGATCCGGCAGCGCAGCGAAGACCTGGCACTGATCAATGCCCTGAACGATGCCGCGAACCGCGGCGAGAATATCAATGCCATCGCGCAATTGTTCACTCAAGAGATGAGAAGGTTATTCAGCGGACAGGACACGGCTTTCTATCTGCTCAGCCCGGATGGCAAATATTTCGAACTGCTTAGCACCACTGTCTCTCAAAAACTAAGGGAGCAGGTTGAAAGATTGATAGGAACCTCCCTTCCCAAAGTCCGCATTCCTTTGGATGAGAGCGACTTCTTAAGGGATATTCTCTACACACCGCAAGGCACTCTATTGAACACTCCCGAGGGTATCCAGAAGTGGATCCTGGAATTTACAAAAACCATCTTTTTGCCGCGGATTGCGCGCAGTGCGATTCAAAGCGCTGTGCCGAGGATATATAAGATGCTGAAGATCCGTTCTGTGATCAATATGCCTTTGATCTCCTCCGATCACACGATCGGCCTGATGGACATTTCCAGCAGCGGCGATCTGACCAAGAAGGAAATGGAGCGCATTCTCAACATTGCCAGGCAAATGACGGCGGTCATTCAGCGCAAACGGGCCGAGCATAATGTTCAGGTCCAGCTTCAACGCATTACGGCTTTGAGCGAGATCGACCGTGCGATCAGTTCCAGCCTTGACCTGCACCTTTCACTGGAAGTGCTGCTTACCGAAGTGATCGGCCAATTAAAAGTCGATGCAGCCTCTATTTTGCTGTTAAACACGGCCAACCAGACCCTCGAATATGCAGCCGGAAAGGGATTCCACAGCACGGCCATCCGTCAGTCGCGCGTTAAATTAGGCGAAGGCCTGCCCGGGCGCGCAGGCCACACCCGCAAGACCCTGCATGTATCCGACTGGCGCGAAGCAGATATTAAGATCATTCGCACCACCCTGTTCCGGGACGAAGGGTTTGTTGAATATTTCGGGGTTCCGCTGATCGCCAAAGGCATGCTTAAAGGCGTAATGGAGATCTTCCATCGCAGCCACCTTGAGCTCGATGAAGAATGGGAAAACTACCTTGAAACCCTAGGGGGGCAAGCAGCCATTGCCATTGACAATGCACAGCTGTTCGAGGGGATGCAGCAATCGAACCAGGATCTGATCACAGCCTATGATGCCACCATTGCCGGATGGTCGCGCGCCATGGACTTACGCGACAAGGAAACCGAGGGCCATACCCAACGTGTCACAGAGATCACGATTAGACTGGCCGAAGGAATGGGGGTCCCACCCTCCGAGATCGTACAGATCCGGCGGGGTGCGCTCCTGCACGATATTGGCAAACTGGGTGTTCCGGATAACATCCTGCTCAAACCCGGCAAACTTACAGATGAAGAGTGGGTGATCATGCGCGAGCACCCCAAGTTCGCATTTGAGATGCTGCTGCCCATCACCTACCTCCGTTCCGCGTTGGATATTCCCTACAGCCACCATGAACGCTGGGATGGAACGGGCTACCCACGCGGATTGAAAGGGGAACAGATCCCATTGGCAGCACGCATCTTTGCCATCGTAGATGTCTGGGATGCCCTGCGCTCAGACCGGCCTTACCGGGAAAGCTGGCCCATCCAAAAGGTCCGCGAACATATTTTGAAGCAATCCGGCAGCCATTTCGATCCACAAGTGGTAAAGGCATTTATCGAATTGTTGGATGATTCACCAGAACTCTTCTAACGAGAAAGCGAGATGTAAAGAAGGACACTTTCTGCCGGTTGCAACAGGGCGCAAGTGTCCTTTTTTTATTTAGCCTGATTTCTTTTGACCGGGTATCGGGCAAAACATTATAATAATCAAAGAAGCCGGGATTGGACCAAGAACGACCGCATTAGTGCATTACAGCCGGGTGAGATTCTTATCGCTTTGTAAAACCGACACCCGGAAATATGGAGTAAACCATGAAACCAGATCTTGAAAACACTCAGAATGACAAATTCAAATTCCTTTTTGAGAGCCTGCCATTCGGGGTGATCCATCAAGATGATCAGGGGCGAGTCCTGGAAACAAACCCCGCAGCGGAGAAAATGCTGGGAGTGCCGCGTGACCAGGTTCAAGAGTGCCTGACCCGGGCCATTCAAGAAGATGGCCTCGATTTTCCAATGGAACTCCAACCGGCGACGGTCGCCCTCAAAACAGGCAGACCCGTCCATAATGTTGTGATGGGATTCCTCGACCCTGCAGCGCACTCCCTGCGCTGGTTCAATGTCAATTCCGAGCCGCGTGTTCAGCCGGGAAAAAAAAAGCCTCAGGAGGTGTACACCATCATCGAGGATGTCACCATGCGTAAACAGGCCGAACACTCACTACAAGAGAGCGAGGAACGGTATCGGCTTTTGACGGACAATATCACAGACGTCATTTGGGTCCTGGACCTCCAGACTAATCGATATCGTTACATCAGTCCCTCGGTGGAACTCCTGCGCGGCTACACCGTGGATGAGGTTCTCGCCATGGATATGGCTGCCAGCGTGACCCCAGATTCTCTGCAATACCTTCAACAGGTCCTGCCCGGCCGGATTCAAGAGATGAGGGCTGGCGTTCAAAAGGTTTATACGGATGAAATCGAACAGTCGTGCAAGGATGGTACCCGGATCTGGACGGAAACAAAGACCCGCTTCATTCCCCACCTCCAGCCGGACCACTTCGAAGTGTACGGAGTCTCACGCGACATCTCAGTGCGCAGAAAAGCAGAAAAGGGCCTGCAGGAAAGCGAGAAACGCTACCGCGGCCTGTTCGAGAACTCGCCGGTGGCCCTATGGGAGGAAGATTTTTCAGCGGTCAAAATCCGGATGAACGAACTCCGAAACAGCGGGGTGAAGGATTTCAAACAGTATTTCGCAGAACACCCACAAGAAGTACATGCATTTGCCAGCCTGGTAAAAATCCTGGATGTGAACAAAGCCGCGGTTTCGATGGTTGCCGCCAAGGGAAAGGAGGACTTACTTAAAAGCCTTGCCGACAGCCTGCCCAAGGAGACCGTTCAGGGTTTTGAAAAGGAACTTCTCCATATCGCAAACGGTTATACAGAGTTCTCTTGGGAGGGGCAGAACATGACCCTGGATGGGAGATTGATCGACATTCACCTTAAATGGTCGGTGGCGCCGGGTTACGTAGATGACCTTTCCCGGGTAATCGTCTCGATCCTGGATGTCACTGCCCGGAAACAAGCCGAAGAGGAGTTACGCCGGAGCGAACAGAACTATCGCGGGCTGCTCGAACAAGCCTCAGATGGCATCTTTATTTCAGACAAGGATGGGCTATACACGCTGGTCAACGAGGCTGCCTGTCGACTGGTCGGGTATACAAAGGAAGAACTGCTCTCCATGAATCTGCGCGACCTGCTGCCGTCGGAAGAATTGTTGAAACAGCCGCTGCGCCTCGATAAATTGCGCAGCGGAAAGACGGTCTTGATCGAGCGTATGCTATTACACAAGGATGGCCACCGCATCCCCTGCGAGTTGAGCGCCATTCAACTGCCAGACGGGCGCTTCCAATCCTTCGTCCGTAATATTGCCAGAAGAAAACAAGCCGAGGAGGCCCAACTCCGCAGTGAGCAACGCTATCGCACCCTTTTCGAAGATTCACCGATCGCCATTTGGGAGGAGGATTTTTCAAAGGCAAAGAAATACCTGGATGAGTTGCGCCAGGGTGGAGTCACGGATCTTGAAGCGTTTTTCACATCCCATCCGGACGCTCTGCAGGAATGTACGGGACTGGTCGAGATCACAAATGTAAATCAGGCCGCGTTAAGAATGTATGGCGCAAAATCAAAAAGGGAACTGATCAAGGCCACGCATCAAACGGTCAGTCCCGGGGAGTGGCTGCACATCCACGAGGATTTTCAGGCGATCACAGATGGCAGACACAGCAACCACTGGGATGGGGCCGATGAAACCATTTCAGGCGAACCGCTCGAGATCAGCCTGCATTGGTCAGTGGTACCGGGTTATGAGGAGGATTATTCACGCATCATTTTGACGACCATGGATATCACTGAACAAAAGAAGACGGAACTGGCGCTTCGGGAAAGTGAGGAACAGAAACGCGCACTTCTGAACGCAGTCCCCGACCTGCTCTTCCAGGTTACCGCTGAAGGGATCATTATCGACTTTCACACCCCAAACGGCACAGAGATGTTTGCCCCGCCGGAGGAATTCCTGCAAAGGAAACTCACAGAGGTGTTGCCGCCAAATGTGGCTCAAATGAGCATGAAAGCCATTGAAACCTCCCTGCGGCTGAACACCATGAGCATCATCGAATACACCCTGCCCATCCGGGGCAGGTCGTTGTTCTATGAAAATCGGGTCGTCCCGCTTTCGGGTAAAAAAGTGTTATCGGTCATTCGCGACATTACGGAACAGAAGCAAGCCGAAGAGGCGCTGCGTGAGAGCGAATCCCGCTTCCATTCGATGTTCGAAAAGCATAATGCGGTCATGCTGCTGATTGAACCGGATTCCGGCGCGATCCTCGACGCCAATGAAGCGGCTGAAAAATTTTACGGATATTCGGTTGCCCGGTTGAAATCCATGTTGATCGAGAATATTAATACCCTGCCACAGGCCGAAGTTGCCCAGTTGCGCATGGAGGCCTTGAATCAGGGTCTTAATTATTTTATTTTTCCCCATCAACTTGCAACTGGTGAAATAAGGGAAGTGGAGGTCCACTCCTCTCCGATATCCATCGGAGGAAAGCCTGTTCTTTTCTCAATCATCCACGATGTCACTATACGCCAGCAGGCAGAGACGGCGATCCGCGAGAGCGAGGCAAAGTTTCGTTCCCTCGTGGATCAGTCGGTGGATGGGGTCGTTCTCGTTGATCAATCCGGCGTGGTCATTGAGTGGAATCATGGGGAAGAACAGATCACCGGCATTCCACGGTCTGAGGCCATTGGATCTTATTTTTGGGACATCCAGCAAAAGATCCTAGCCCCTGAGCGTAGGTCAATGCTTACAAAAGAGCACTTAAGGAGCGCTTTTTTCAATACTTTTATTACAGGGCGGTCACCCCAATTAGGCAAGGCCTATGAAGCCAATATCGTTTTTGCAACCGGGGAGCACAAGGTCATCCTTCAAACCGCATTTCTCATCAAGAGCGAAGGCGGGCCGCGCATTGGCGCCATCGTACGCGACATCACTGAACGTAAACAGGGAGAGGAAAGACTCCGCGCGGCGTTGGAGGAAAAAGAGGCTCTGCTGCGCGAGGTCCATCATCGTGTCAAGAACAACCTGCAAGCCATGATCGCCCTGATGGATATGCAGGCCAACCAGATCGATGATGAGGTCGTGCGCACTTTCCTCAAAGAGTTGGAAGGCCAGGCCCGCACCATGTCGCTGGTGTATGAACAGCTGTATCAGTCGGAAAACCTGGCGCGCGTGAAGGTCCCTTCGTATCTGCATCAATTGACGGGCTATATCCTGGAATCTTTTGGCAAAAAGAGTACTCACACACTACACCTGGATGTGGATGACATCTCGCTGGATGTGGCCCAGGCCATGCCCTGCGGGTTGATCATCAACGAACTGTATACCAATGCCCTCAAGCATGCCTTCCCGCCAGGTTTCCAAGGCGACCCTGTCGTCCGCATCGAACTGCACCAGGCTGGTCAGGAGATTCGCTTAACTGTATCCGATAACGGCGCAGGCCTGCCGCAAAGTCTGGATTGGCACAAGGGCAGGTCGCTCGGTATGAGGCTGGTCAACTTATGGGTCACCCATCAATTGGGCGGCACCCTGGAGATTAACAGCACGAATGGCACTACTTTTCTCATCGCCTTTAAGGTATAACCAATAGAACATCGGAGTAATGAGGCACTATGAAACCGGCCCGTATCTTAATTGTTGAAGACGACGCCATCCTGGCGACCCATTTGGAGGAAACTGTCAGCAGGATGGGATATCAGGTCACGGGTCTGGCCGCGACCGGGCAGGATGCGGTTCGCTCTGCGCTGGAGGATACGCCGGATGTGATCCTGATGGACATCCGGCTGCGGGACGATATGAACGGCATCCAGGCTGCAAACGAGATCCACCAAAAGGCGGACACCCCGGTGGTATACCTGACCGCCTACACAGACGATTCGTTGCTTCAACAGGCAAAAGTAACCGATGCCTATGCCTACCTTACCAAGCCGGTGCGCGAACAGGAGCTGCGTGCCAGCCTGGAGATGGCGCTTTACAAATACGCCAGCGAAAGAAATATCCAGCATCTGAATCAAGTATTGCGTGCGGTGCGGGATGTGAATCAGCTCATTACTCGCGAGCGTGATCCGCAGCGGCTGTTGGATCAGGCCTGTACCATATTGATGCAAACAAGGGGATATCAATTTGTCTGGGTCGGTCAGAGCGCAAAGGACCGCCTGAAAATGATCAGTTCGGCGGGAAACGGGATCGAGTTCTTCAATTCGGTCTTTGCGACCGCCACCCCGGAACAGGGTCAGCGCCTGCCGGGGACCGTATGTTTTCGGACAAAACAACCGGTGGTCTGTGCGGATATTCTTCACGATGAGCGTTACGGCCCGTGGGTGGAGAAGGCGCGCGAGGCCCAGTTCCTCAGCACAGCGTCTATCCCCATGCTGAATAACGGCAATCTGTTCGGCGTGCTGACCGTGTATGCCAATCAGATAGATATTTTTGGAGAGGAAGAGATAAGTCTTCTGGTGGAATTGGCCGGAGATATTGCATTTGGATTAAAGTCCATTGAAGAAGAGAACGAGCGCAGGCTGGCCCAGACCTCCCGGCTGGCTGCCGAGGAAGAGTATCGGAAGATCTTTGAGAACGCCCCCGTCGGTATTTTCCAATCCCTGCCGGAAGACGGGGCCTTCCTGAATGTCAACCCGGCCATGGCAAGCATTTACGGTTACAACTCCCCCCAGGATCTGCTGGAGAGTGTCCATGATATTGCGGCCCAGATCTACGCCTATCCTGAACAACGCGAATCCTTCAAGAAACTGCTGACAGAACAAAATGAAGTGTATCAATTCCAGGCGGTGAACAAACGCAAAGACGGAAGCCTCTTCTGGACCTCCACCAACGCCAGGGCCATTCGCAACCCGCAGGGCGAGATCCTTTACTATGAAGGCTTCGTACAGGATGTCACCGAAACGAAGCAAGCGGAGGAGGCCCTGCGCGAGCGCGAGGAAATGTTCAGTGCCCTGATCAGTAACACCGGCGACTTGATCCTGCTGGTAGATGCACAAGGCATCATTCGTTTTGCAAGCCCGTCCCTGCCGCGCATGCTTGGGTATGAAGTTGAGGAAGCGGTCGGCAGGAACTATCTCGGCTGGGCGCACCCTGATGACCTTAAGGCGCTTTTGCAGGCCTTTGCGGACCGTTCCAAAGCGGCCGGAGTGGCGCCCAACAGCACCATCGCCCGTGTCCGACATCGGGACGGCTCGTGGCGTATCATGGAAGGGCTTGGCACCAATCTGTTGGATGACCCTGCGATCCAGGGCTTCATCATCAACATCCGCGATGTGACCGAACGCGAACTGGATAAACAGGAATTACTGGATCGCGAGGCCAAATATCGCTCTGTGATCGAGACCTCACCAGACGGCTTCTGGGTGGTTGATATGGAGGGCCGCATCCTGGAGGCCAACGATGCCTACTTGCGCCTTTCGGGGTATGCCCGCGAAGAGATAACGAACATAAACATTACCGACGTGGAAGCCGTCGAATCTCCGGCTGAAACCCGTATACATATTGAGCGGCTTGTGCGGGAAGGCAGCGACCTGTTCGAGACCATGCACCGTGCCAAGGATGGCGAGATCTACCCAATTGAAATATCTGTGTCATATTCTAAGGCGCAAGGCGGACGCATTTATGCCTTTCTGCGCGAGATCTCAGGACGCAAACAAGCAGAGCGCGAAATCCGCCTGCGCACCGAAGACCTGCTGCTGATCAACGCCCTCAACAACGCCGCCAACCACGACCAGGGCATTGAAGAGATCACTGGTATTTTCACCAGCGGGGTACGCCGCATGTTCAGCGGAGAAGATACCGCCCTCTACCTGCTCAGCCCGGACGGCAAATTCCTCGAAATGAAAGCCAACACGGTCACGACCAAGTTAATGGAGCATATCGAAAGAATGATCGGGGGATCCATCCCCTCGATCCGCATCCCCCTTGATACAAGCCCCATTTTGAGGAAATTACTGGAGAATGAAAAAGGCACCCTCACCACTGACCGGCAGGAAATCACGCAAATGGTCATGGAGTTCACCAATACCGCCTTCCTGCCGGGCGCACTGGCGGCAACCATCCGCAAGATCGTCCCGCAGATCGCCAAACTCTTGAATCACAAGAGCGTCATCTCGGTCCCGCTGGTATCGAACGGACGCACCCTGGGTATGATCGACATTTCCAGCAAAGGAGACCTGACCGAGGAACATCTCACGCGCGTCCGCAACGTTGCCCAGCAAATGACCGCGATCCTCCTGCGCAGGCAGGCGGAAGTGAACGTGAAGGTCCAACTCCAGCGTATCACTGCCTTGAGCGAGATCGACCGCGCCATCAGCTCCAGCCTCGACCTGCATCTTTCGCTGGAAGTGTTGCTGAACGAAGTGCTGACCCAGTTGGACGTGGATGCCGCCAGCATCCTATTATTGAACATGGACAGCCAGACGCTTGAATACGTGGCCGGGAAAGGCTTTCACAGCATGAGCCTGCGCTACGCCCAGATCCGGGTGGGTGATCCGCTGGCTGGGATGGTCGGACTCGAACGCCGGATGATCCACATCCCGAACCTGCGCGAAATGGAAAGTCAGATCAAACGGATCGAACTTCTCAAGGAAGATGAGTTCGTCGAATATTTCGGCACCCCGTTGATCGCCAAGGGCACCCTCAAAGGGGTGCTGGAGATCTTCCATCGCAAACCGCTCAACATCAACATGGACTGGATCAATTACCTTGAGACCCTGGGAGGGCAGGCGGCCATCGCCATCGACAACGCGCAACTCTTCGAAGGGATGCAGCAATCGAACCAGGATTTGATCACCGCTTATGATGCCACCATCACGGGTTGGTCTCATGCGATGGACTTGCGCGACAAGGAGACGGAGGGACACACCCAGCGTGTGACCGAATTGACCATCCGTCTGGCGGAGCGCATGGGCATTCCACAGACGGAGATGCTACATCTGAGGCGCGGCGCGTTGCTGCACGATATTGGCAAACTGGGTGTACCGGACCACATTCTGCTCAAGCCCGGGAAATTGACCGATGACGAATGGGAGGTGATGCACCAGCATCCCACCTACGCCTTGAATATGCTGCTGCCCATCACATACCTGCGTGCTGCTCTGGATATTCCCTACTGTCACCATGAAAAATGGGATGGTTCTGGTTACCCGCGTGGCTTGAAAGGGGATCAGATCCCCTTTGTGGCACGCATCTTTGCCATTGTGGATGTCTGGGATGCACTGCGTTCCGACCGACCCTACCGCCCCAAGTGGGACCTGGAAAAAGTGCGCGCCCATTTACGCGAACAATCCGGCACACACTTTGACCCGCAAGTGGTTGAAGCGTTTCTAAGGATGCTGGACGAAACACCGGAAATCTTTTAGGCCCATAAAGATCACAGGAGATATAAAAAGGAGATGGCACATTTTTTGTGCCATCTCCTTTTTATTGTTACTCACTTAAGAGCCACCGTTTGGCCGACTCAATGTCATGGAATTTCTTCGTAGAGAAACTGCGATTCGCAGAAACATCCTCGTAGAAGTTCCAGATCTCGTCATTCTTCGAGACTACAAAGGCACGTTTGAGACGGTAGATGTTCCCGCCTGCTCTTTTAACATCATGGGCGATCGTATTTGGCAGGTAGTACAGGTCGGCCACGGAGACACGCAGTTCTGCTTCGCACAGATCGGTCAGAATATGCATGCAGCCCGTCTCAACGGCCAACCGTACTATCTCGTATAGAAACTCTTTTAATGCAGGAAGATCCGCCTCCCCATTAAAACGCGCAAGAATAATATCCTCCCCTGCGAGGTGTTCAACAGAATAGGACATGGATGCCTCTAAATTGAAGGGGTGAAATGGGGCTTGCAAAACAACAGGCTCCCGACCTTCGGGAGCCCCTGATGGCATAATTATAATATTTGTTTCAAGAATGAGAAGGTTATTGCTTCAACCACGCTTTGGCGGATTCCAAGTCATTGAACACTTTCGTATGTTGGCCCCGGTTATGAGAGGTGTCTTCGTAGAACTGCATATCCTTTTGCCATTGCGAAACTACGAAGGCGCGCAGAATTCTGACCCCGCCCCCGGCTTCGCGGACACGGTCGGCGACGAAGTCTGGCAGGGCGTACAGGTCGGGGATGGATACTTGTGACTGAGCCTCCTGCAGGTCGATCAGGATGCGCGGACACGCCGCACGTTTCGCCACGGCGATCACATCCACAATGGAGGCTTGGATATTGCTTATCTGAACTTTTCCTTGAAATCGAACATAGACAAGGTCTTCTTCTTCCAAATGTTTGATCTGATAGGTCATGAGGTTTAGCTAATAGATACTTTATACCGCCACCCTATTGCGCCCCTTATCCTTGGCCTGGTACATCTTCAGGTCGGCGCGTTCGATCATGGACAGGAAATCTTCAGACTCGCGCAATTCGACCACACCCAAACTGGCGGTGATGCCGCTGACGGCATACAGCGGGGTTTGTTCGATGGCGAGGCGCAGGCGCTCTGCCAGCAGTCGGGCGCTGTTCAGGTCCGTTTCTGAAGCGATGACAATGAATTCCTCCCCACCCCATCTTGCCAGTGAATCCGAACCGCGGACGTTCCTTTGGAGTACGCCTGCAATGACGGAGAGCACCATATCTCCCATGGGGTGCCCATACTTGTCGTTGACCTGTTTGAAATGGTCAAGATCCAGCAGGATGAGCGCAAGCGGACGCTCGTAGCGTTTTGCGCGCAAGGTCTCGCTCTGGATGGTTTCCTCGGCCTTTCTACGGTTGAACAGACCGGTCAGCGGGTCGGTGTTGGCCAGCTTCAGGCGTTGGTTGGCTTCCGCCCACCGTCGGATGGCGAAGATGCTGGTATACCCCGGCAGGACCACGGCAAAGATCAATAGGATCTCATCCAGTTCCATGGTTTCATGCAGGCTTAAGATGTAATAGATCTTTTCGAAGGTATCGGTCAAAAGCAGGAGAAGGATCGTAAGCAAGGTGAGCACAAATAGAATAGCCAAATCCCATAAGGGTTGACGATTCTGTTTGTAGAAGTCAGTAAATTTCGAGATAAAGATGGAAAGCTTGCGCGGTTTTTCTATGGAAAGGAACCTGTTCGGTTTTGCGATTGCCGCCATAACGTATGGCCTCCCGCCCGGGCAGGGATGGGATATGAGATGATGAAGCCTGCCCGTGTGTCAAATATATCTTTTATTTGTACCCTTTTTCAGTGCCTATTGCAATAGATTTCACAAAAATTAATCCCCTGCCCTGCACTTTCATCCTTTATTCTTGATGAAGAGAAAATAAAAAATGACACCTTTTTAAACAGCGCCGTTTTTTCTTTTCCTTCCAACCTGAAAGTTTTTATGGGCGAGATTTTCTTTCGAAAATAACTTCGCGCAAACCGCCAGTTCTCTTTTACCCTTTGTTTCTTTCCAAATTCAAGCCCTCCTACAGCCTCTCCAAAATCTCTTCATCAGAGACAAAGTGGTTGACATTCATCAGCCTATAAAGTGATTTATTTCTAATGCATTTGTATAGTCCTTACCAGCAGGAATGAGTATACTCAAGGTAGGGGAGGGAAGCGCTTTTACGCTTCTGTCAGCTCGCCTTTTTGACCCTATGAGAGTTGAGTTCATGGCTGTCAAAATTCAACTCAGGCGTTCAAAAGGGGAGTTTCTTCGCCTCTTACGGAGGTGACAAATGAAGAGTCATGGATTTTTTAATATGCTGAGAAGTCGTTTTCGATTTCCGAACAGGCTGGGGATCCCCGTCATCTATATATTAACCGGCGCGTTATGGATCCTGTTCTCAGACCAACTCGCCGCTCTGATCAGTACCAGCGATGAAATGCACTTGCGCATCAGCATGGCCAAGGGCTGGGCATTTGTACTGGTGAACGGGATCATGCTCTACTTTTTGATCGAGCGGAATAACCGCTCCCTAGTGGAAGCCAGCCAGAATTATAAATTGCTGGCCGAGAACACCAGCGATGTGATCTGGATGATGGACCCGGTCGCTGGCCGCTTCACCTACGTCAGCCCTTCGGTGGAAAAACTCCGAGGCTATACTGCCGAAGAGGTCATGGCGCGGCCGGTCAGAGAATCGCTCACCCCGGAGTCATGGAAGACGGTTAACAATGGCGTGACGGAGAAACTGCCCGCCTTCCTAGCAAAAGGTACGGGCAGCATGTCTTCGATCAAGGAAGTGGACCAACCCTGTAAGGACGGCTCCATCGTCCATACCGAGGTGACCACCACCTACATGTTCACCCCGCAGGGAAAGGTGGAGATCGTCGGCGTGACGCGCGACATCACCGAGCGCAAACGCAGCGAACGGATCGTGCGCCAGTGGGCTGACGCCTTCGAACATTGCGCTCACGGCATCGTCATTGGAGATGCCAAGACCAATCGGATAAGAACCTGCAACCCGGCTTTCGCCCGTGAACAAGGCGGAGAAATAGCGGAATTTCTCAATACCCCGCTGCTGGAAATGTATCTGCCCAAAGATCACGAACAGATAAAGCAATACCTCGCGGAATCGGATCACACAGGCAGCGTTCGATTCGAAGCGGACAAGATCCGCAAAGATGGCAGCACCTACCCTGTGCAAATGGACCTGGTCAGCGTCAAGGATGAGAATGGGAATTTGCTCTACCGCGTGGCCACCCAACAGGATATCACCGAGCGCAGGAAAGCCGAGAAGGAGGTTCGCGAAGCGCACCAACTCTTCCAGAACATCTTCAATTTGAGCCCATTTGCCATCGCTTTAGCCCGAGCCTCCGACAGGGTCATCCTTGATGTGAACCCAGCCGCCGAAAAAATGTTCGGCTATGCACGTGCAGAACTGGTCGGCCGCCCCAGCACAAACTTCGATTACTGGCTGGATGGCGAAGAGCGCCAGCGCGGTTATGAAACCACGCTGCGGGAAGGCTCTCTACGCAATTTC
>DAOQBX010000007.1:0-12832 GCA_035340155.1 Anaerolineales bacterium
GACGTTTCATGGATATCTCCTTTATGATCTTTCGAGTGCGGAATTAAATATTCTCGTTATCGGGTTTGCCTAGACGTAACGATACATAGTCCGAACCAAGCGCTCTGCCTAATTCACGAGTCGTGACTTTGAGGGCATCCTCCACCGTGGTGCAGGATTGGATCTTTTGGTTGATGGAACTCACCAGAGCCTCCTGCTTCGCCTGCTGACGAGTCTTTTGGAAGGCGCGTACGTTTTGCATGGCAACAGCGACCTGTACGGCCAGAATGGATAGAATACTGGCGTCATCCTCGGAGAACGCCTCTGGTCGATTTGATTTCACATCCAATATGCCGATCAGGGTGTCTCCAGACATCAACGGAACGGCTATCTCTGAGGCAGTTTGAGGAAGCAGTGGGTCGGGCTGCCAATTTGAAGATTGCTGAATATTGTTCATAATGAACGGACTGCGTGTGCGTGCGGCGCAGGCGGCGGGGATGTGCTCTTGGCTGATGTGGACTCTCGCATCGACATGCTTACCGGGTTGTTCCATGCTCTCCGGCCAGCTGCACGCTTCGATCTCGAGCATTTGGCTTCTTTCGTTAAAGGTAAAAATATGAACATGGTCATAGCCGAATTGGTCTTGGGTCAGGCGCGCAATACGGATTAACATCGCACGTTCGTTCTCCGCCAGAGTGGAGGTGGCGGCGCCTACTTTGACCACTTTTTGAAGTTCCTCTGCGCGCCGGGCCACCGCTTCAGTGGCGGCGATGTTTTGAAGCGCAATCGATACCTGGTCCGCGATGGAGCGCAGCAGGGTTGCATCCTGTTCTGTGAGGCTGTCTACAAGATTGTTCTGCACATCCAATACCCCGAGTACTTCCTCACCGCCAAGGATCGGGACCGAGATCTCTGATCTGGTCTCGGGTAGAAGCGGGTTCGGTAACCAGGCCGGGTCTTTAGAGGTGTCTGTAACCAACACGGTGCTCTTGGTGGCGGCTGCCCGTCCGACCAGACCTTTGCCTCGCCGAATCTTATGGCTATTGGATAACAAGGTCTTTCCAACCTCGCCTGTGCCCCCTGTCATTACGAGCTGATCGCCGGTATTGTCCATCAGATAGATATGGGCATGGTAGTAATTGAACGCTGCTTTCAACTGTTCTACGACTTCGATGGCCAGCTGTCGCTTGTCGAGAATGGAGGAGAGGCGGCGGCTGATCTCACTGGATGCGACCAATGCCCGGGTGCGTTCGGCCACACGTTTTTCCAACTGGATACTTAAATGTTGCAACTCATGGTTCTTGAGGTTTAGTTCTTCCTCCCTTACGCGGACCTGGTTCAAGGAGACTTCAAGACGTTTGATCGCAAGCCGGATCAACAAGGCGATGGATAAATACCCTGCGCTGATCACCAGGATGTTCTGAATTAGGGGCGGGTTATTCTCTTGAACCGCGATCATTCCATGGGTTCTCATGTATACAATGACCGCGTTCTGGAGTGCCATGAGGACGGAAACCAGGGCAACGCCACGGCTTCCCAATAACAGGCCGGTGATAACGACCACGAGGGCTGTCAATAGCAAAAGCGGACGAACCTCGCCCGCGCTGCGATAGTTCAAATAAGTGAAGAGAATGAATAAGGTGCCGATAAAAATGATATTCGCGGTACCGATTCGTCCCAAATGGATCAGGATGTGCAGAAGGCTCAGAACAAAAGCAACGGCAATGGATGGTGGGAAGATGACCGGCTTTAGCTCTGTGTTTTGCAAGCCGACTAAAACACCCAAGAACGGCAGTATCCAGCTGATGACCACGATCTGGTGGATCAGCTGGGCGGTTTGGGTTTTGTCGGAGTTACCTTCAAAAACCGGGGGACGTAGAAAACCTGTAAGCGAGAATGTTGAACGTTTCATTCCACTTCCTTCTTCGATTCCTTAGTTCTGAAGCGGCAGCGCCACGATGAAGCAGGTCCCTTTATCCAACTCGCTCTGGACGTGGATCTGCCCGCAATGCTGCTCGACCACCGATTTCACGATCGCCAACCCAAGTCCATTGCCTTCGATCTCGCTGACCTTGCCACCACGGACGCGATAGAAACGGTCAAAGATGTGCGGCAAATCGGAGGTTGGAATACCGTACCCGGTATCCTGCACTTTTACTTCAAGATATCCCTTGGATGTACTTGCAAAAACCTCGACCTGGCCATTATCCGGTGTGTATTTGATGGCATTTCCGATCAGGTTGCTGTATACCTGACGGATGTGCCTGGGTACTCCCATGATCAGGGCGGGTGAATTTTCTGCTTCAATGAACAGGAACTGATGTTTTTCCTGCGACTGGACCTGGAAGTCTTCGACAACGGCTTTGAGCACCTTGATGGCATCAAAGGTCTCGCGCTTTTCCTCCATTTGCTGAAGGTCGATTTCCGTCAGTTGCAGCATGTTCTGGACCAGTTCCAGCATGTTGCGTGCCGAGTTTTGGATGTGCCCCACGAAATTCTGCTGTTGCGAGTTGAGCGGACCGGCCTTGGAGAGCAGGTCGCTGTAGCCGCTGATGGACATGATCGGGTTCTTCAGATCGTGTGAAGCGGTGGCGATGAACTCATTCTTCACCTTTTCCAGCCGCTTTTGTTCCTGGGTCACGTTCTCGTACAGACGCACATTCTCAATGGCGATGGCGGCCTGGCTGGCGATCGCTTGCAGGAGCAGCAATTGTTCGAGCGTGAAATAATTTTCCATTTCGTGCGTGAGGAACAATAGACCCAGCAACTCCCGGCGGCCGAACAGGGGCGCGATCACCGCGGAACGGGTAGCGCTGGTGCCATGCACCTTCCAATGAGGATCATTCATGGTGTTCTTGACGATCATGCCCTGATGACTTTCAGCAACGTGATCAAGGAGTGCCTTGTCCAGTTCGATCTGGTCGGTGGATTCTTCCGTATTGGATACGCATATCTTGAATTGGTCAGTAGTTTTGCCTTCTGCATCGACCAACAACATGTGTCCTTCAATGGCTCCCATGGTTTCAGCTGTACGCTTGAGCACCACTTTGGCGATGTCTGTGATATCCAGGCGGGCGCTTAATTCCTTGCCGATCTCTGGCAACAGGCTCAATTCGCGGTTACGGCGGCGAATGATATCCTCCGCCTCCTTGACGCGCAGCTTGGTGCGTATGCGTGCCATCAGTTCATGGCGGTCGAATGGCTTGGTAATATAGTCATCCGCGCCGAGGTTCAATCCTTCCTGCACATCCGCTGGGTCGAGCCGGGCTGCCGAAAGAATAATGACCGGAATATGCTCCAGCGCCGGGTTGGCGCGGATCTCTTCCAATACTGTGAAGCCATCTTTGTTGGGCATATTGATATCCAGCAAGACCAGGTCGGGCATATCATCCTGCACCTTGATCATGGCTTCGACCCCATCCAGGGCTTCGACATGGTCGTACCCTTCATAATCCAGATAGCGCGCCATCAAGGTCAGGTTATCTGGCCGGTCATCCGCCACGAGGATCTTGAACTTGCGGCTGGCGCTCTTTGCAGATCGGTTCGGGTGTGTGGCATATTTCATGTCTTCCATGTTACGCGACACGATCTGATAGATCCGTTCCGGGCGCACCGGTTTGATCAAAACCTCATCCACCTTCAGGCGTTGGGCGGTCACCTTCAGGCCGGGCACATCATACGCTGTGACCAGATAGGTATGCGCGGGCCGCCCGCCGGGATGGTTCTGAAGTTTTTCGATCAGTTCCAACCCGGTCATCTCCGGCATGATCATGTCGGTGATGAGAATATCCACCCCTATATCCTTGACCTTCTCCAGTGCATCGATTCCGTTCGTGGCGGAAAGCACCTCCACAGACGGGCCCAACTGGGTGAGCGCGCGTGCCAATGTGGTCGCCGTGGTCGGGTGATCATCCACGACCAGGATGTGGACTAGTTCTTGGGTGGGGTCTTGGTATGTGTTCATCAGTCCGATTTTCATCGGAGTCTGATTTGGGCAACGATAGGGTTGGGCGGGAAGGGTTGGGAAAAGTTGGGGAACGAAGAACCCGCTTCCGGCGCGGGGAGAAGCGGGTTCAGTTTCTGGAAGGTATGTCTAGTCTGAAATCTCAGTCCGTGACCAGCCTGTATCCCCGGCCGCGGACGTTGATCAGATACTTTGGGTTCTGCGCGTCCTTGTCAAAAGCCTGGCGAAGTTCGTGGATATGCCATTTGGCGAGTTCCTGTGCTTCGCGCAGATCGGCCTGATATCCCTGCGCCTCGGCTACAAGCGTCTCATAATCCACTACATTAGGCGCATGACGAGCCAGCACAAGCAGGTAATCAAAGGAAGTGGGCGGAATACTGACCTGCTCTTCGTTGACGGTGATGCGACGTGTAAGCAGGTCGAGCGCGATCTCACCGCGTTTTAGGAACCGCTCTGCTTCGGGCGAGGGGATGGACGTGACCGGGGGGGTGTGCTCTTCCTTGTTTTCAAGACTCTTCAATTCGTTTTGCAGCGCTTCGATCTGGTTCAGGATATCGCGTTTGCGCTTCTCGCGTTGGTTGCGAGCAAGGATGGATTTTGTGCGCTCAATGATGACCTCAGGCTTTAATGGCTTGACGAGGTAATCGATGGCGCCATAGCGCAACCCTTCCACCGCCGAGTTGACATCGGGTTGGGCCGTGAACAAAATGACAGGCAGGCTCGGTTCCGTCAGATGAATATGTTTGAGGGCGTCCAGGCCTTGCATTCCGGGCATGCGCAGGTCGGTGAAGATCAAGTCGAATCGGGTGGACTTAAGGAACTCCAAACCTTGTTCGGCGGTCTCTGCTGTGGTCACTTCGAACCCGGCCTGCTGTAAAACGCGCGCCAGGGTCTTGCGAAGTGAGGCTTCGTCGTCGATGATAAGAATGTGCCCGGTAATGTTCATGCTTTTTCGAATCTCCTGGTCGGCAGCCATATTTTGAAGGTTGCGCCTTTGCCCGGGTTATTGACGGCTGTAATGCGCCCCTGGTGTTTGGCAACGATATCGTAGCAGATGGTCAGCCCGAGGCCGGTGCCCTGGGTTTTGTTCGTAATGAATGCGTCGAAGATGTTTGGCAAAATAGCCGGGTCGATGCCTTTGCCATCATCCGATATCGACAAATGGATCTCATTACTATTCTCAAAATATTTCGTAGATGCGCTGATGCAGCCCCCGCCGTGAATGGCTTCGGCGGCATTCATGAATAGATTCAAGATCACCTGTCGGATCTGGTCCGGCAGGCCGGGAACAGTGGGCAGGTCCGGGTCTGGGAAGAATTCGAAGGAAATGTCGTTATGCCTGAAGTGGGTCGAGACAAGCGCATATACATCTTCAACGATGGTGTTGATCTGCATCGGCCTGAAATCTTCGGCCTGAATGGGACGGTAGGTGGCGCGCAAGCGTTCGATCATGGCGGCCATGCGCTCGGTCTCAGAGAGCACGATTTCCAGATCCTGGCTGCCTTGTGTTGAGATCCCTTTTTCTCCTTTCAGGAGGAAGAGCGCATTTTGGATGGCCTGCAGCGGGTTGTTCAATTCATGCGAGACGGAAGCCAGCAGCTTTCCCATTAAAGCGAGACGCTCGCTCTGTACCAGCTGGTTACGGATCAGTTTCTCATGCTCGAGCGAAATCTGGAGGTTCTTGTACAGTTCTGCTTTTTGCAGAGCAACAGCCAACTGATCGGCCACGGCTCCCACCATCTGTAAGTCTCGTACAGTAAAGGTGTTGGGCGGCGCTTGCTGAATGTCGAGAATGCCCAGGGTCTTGCGCCCGCTTTTGACCGGCACAGCCATTTCCGATTTGGTATCCGGAAGATAAGGGTTGCGGATGAAAAAGACAATGTCATCCACATTGTTGGTATAAAACGGCGCAGAGGTCTCAGCCGCATAACCGACAATGCCTGCTCCGGCTGCCAGTTGATAGCCTTCTGCTTTTAGCTTTCGGCCGATCCTGCCGCTGCCTGCTTGAATGATAAAGTTACCCGTCTTCGGGTCGCGGATATAGACCTGCACATGATAGTAGCCAAAATTCTGCTGGAGCAGGTCCACAACATCCGCCAACAGATCATCAGCATCAAGCGAGACCAACCCCTGGCTGATCTGGTAAAGCGCATCGGTCTCCCGCAACGATTGCTGGGTGTTCTCCAACAGGTGCGCGTTCTCAAAGGCGATGGCCGCCTGCGCACCGAGCGTGCTGAGCAATTCCTTCTCATTGTCTGTGAAGGCCTTCTCCATTTTGCTTTGCACGCTGATGGTGCCGAGTTTTTGCGAACCGCTGATGATCGGCGCCACCATCAAGGAACGATATTTTGGCGGCGCGTCGGTGGTAATGAACCTTTGATCTGTTTTCACATCAAGGATGTTGATGGTCTCACCGCTGGCGATCACCTGTCCGGCTACACCTTCCCCGAGGCGCATCCTGTATTTACTTTCGTTGGTTTCCTTGATCCCGGCCACGGCTGCAGCTGAAAGATATTGTCCATCCTTGTCCAGCAGGTGAATGACCGCCTGTTCCGCGCCGGGGATCAGGTCTTTGGCTGAGGTGGCGATCAGACCCAGCAGGCTTGACAAGCCAATGCGTTCTCCCTGGCTGAGTGCCTGTGCAATGCGATTAAGTGCATCGGCTTCCTTGAGTCGCTTTTGCAATTCGAGGTCCTGACGGGCATTCCAAATGGCGATGGAAAGCTGATTGGCCACCTGCTCCGCGCGGCCGATCTCCTCATCTCCGAAATGATGAGGTGTGTTGTAGGCGATCAGGATCGCCCCAAGGTTTATATCGCCATGGGCCAGGGGTAGCCCCATGAGAGATACCGAGGGGAAGCGGGACGCGATCTCCGGGCTGATATATGGGGAATGAGAGGTGTTTTCTGCGATGAGTGGGCGGCCTTCTCGAAGGACCGACTCGGTCATGGTGACCTGTCCAGCCGGGATGTCCGTCTGCTCGTATAGATGGACGCCCATGGCCGAGGTGTACAGCGGAACAACCTTTTGCAGGTCTTCGTTCCATTGTGTGATGTAACAATCGTCTGCGCCAAGCAGGGTTCGAAGGTCCAGGACCACGGTCTCCATCATGGTCTCAAGATTTTCAGATGTGATGATGGATTGGGATAATTTATTCAACAGGGAGAGATATTGTTCGCGGGCCTGATATTCCCTGGTGCGAACCACTTGAAGGTCGATCCGCTTTCGTGACCAGCCAGAGAAGATGCCGATGAATAGCAGGATGATGCATTCAAGTAGAAAACTGCTGTCGAAAACGACCAATGACCATTGCGGCCAGCCTCTCAAGACGAGAATACCCAATAGTACATTGGTGAAAATCGCGAACGCCCCCGCGACGGTCCCTGCTGTAATTCCAAACAATGAGCCGATCAGACCAACCGGGAAGACTCCCAACAGTCCGGCTGTCAGCCCATATTCCTTCATCAGCCACGCAATACCGATCGGGTAGATGACCAGCACAGCAGCGGCAAAGGCCCAGTTGGTGCGCAGGGAACGCAGGGTTTTTTCCATGGGTTTCATTTTAGCATTGGGGAGGTTTCTTTGATTTTACAATCCCATTGCAAGGATAAAAAATGCCCGCAGAGATGTTTTCTGCGGGCATTGCTCAATTATTTGGCGTACTCGGTCGAGCGTGTTTCGCGGATGACCGTCACCCTGATCTGGCCGGGATACTGCATGGTCTCTTCAATCTTCTTGGCGATATCGCGTGCCAGCCGGGCCGAGCCAAGGTCGTCGATCGTTTCCGGCTTGACGATGATGCGGACCTCGCGTCCCGCCTGAATGGCGAAGGCCTGCTGTACCCCGTCGAAGGACATGGACATTTCTTCGAGCGAGCGGATGCGCTTGATGTACGCTTCGAGGTCTTCGCGGCGCGCACCGGGGCGTGCGCCGGAGATGGCGTCTGCGGCTTCAGCGATGACTGCTTCCACAGTTTCCTGATCAATTTCATGGTGGTGCGAAGCGATGGCATTCACCACGATGGGGTTCACGCCGTAACGCTTGCAGAATTCCGCGCCCAATCCGGCGTGTGTGCCTTCCTGGTTGTGATCCATGGCCTTGCCGATGTCGTGCAGGAAGCCGCCTTGTTTGGCCCATTCCACGTTCGCGCCAATTTCCGCGGCGAGGATGCCCGCCAGCTTGGAAACTTCCACCGCATGGGCGAGTTGGTTTTGACCGTAGGAAGTGCGGAATTTCAAACGTCCCATCATACGCAGGACCTCGGGGTGCAGGCCAGATACGTTGGCATCATAGGCAGCCTGTTCGCCCGCTTCGTTGATGATCTTTTCAACCGCCTTGGTTTCATCCTCAACGATCTTCTCGATATGCGCCGGGTGGATGCGTCCATCCAGAACGAGTTTGGCGAGGGCGCGGCGTGCGATCTCTCGGCGGACCGAGTCAAAGCAGGAGATAGTGACCGAGTCGGGGGTATCGTCCACGATCACATCCACACCGGCGGCCTGCTCAAAGGCCTTGATGTTGCGGCCGTTGCGACCCACGATGCGGCCTTTCATTTCTTCGCTGGGCAGGGTGACCACAGCACGAGTGACTTCGGAAACATGTTCCGATGCAACGCGCTGGATGGCATCGGCGATAAGTTTGCGGGCGCGTTTTTCACCTTCTTCGCGTGCTTCCGCTTCGATCTGACGGATGATACGCGCCATATCGCCGCGGGCTTCTTTTTCAACAGCAGCAAAGAGTTCCTTGCGAGCATCATCGGGTGTCATTTGTGCGATCTGCTCAAGCCGCTTCATTTGATCGTCGTGCAGTTTTTCGGCCTCGTTGTGACGCTTGTCGATCTGCGACTGGCGGCGGTTCAGGTTCTGTTCGCGCTGCTCCATTTTGTCAAAACGGCTGTCGAGTTCGACGCGGCGTTTTTCAAGGCGCTCGGTGTCGCGGTTTAATTCAATGCGCCGTTCTTTGATCTCGCTCTCGGCAGCCTGAATGATCTTGGTGGCATTATCCTGCGCGCCTTTGACGATCATGTTCGCCTGGGTTTGTGCGGCCTTCAGGATATCATCGGCGCGCTCCTGGCGCGCCTTGGCGGCGCGCTCCACCTGGTAGCGGTGGAAGAAATATCCGGCAACTGCACCGATGATGAGCGCCAGGACGGTCAGTAAAATTCCGATCGGGTTCATGTCAGATCCTCGTCTTCGTAATGTGTTTCCTCCGTATGCGTCTCGTTCCAAAGTTGGGTGACGGTTGACGTGATAACGGAGTAGGGGAAGCCGCGCCTTGCAAGGTATTCGGAAAGTTTCTTGCGAAACTCGCTCCATTCCAGACCTTTGAGTCTGGGTGCCCGTTTTCGGGCTGTTTCGTAAGCCAGGGCGGATTCATCCACTTCAGAGACGGCAGCATTTACCGTTTCCACATCCAGCCCTTTTTGACGAAGTTCCATCGTCAATGCGCGGCGGCTGCGGGGGCGGAAGGTACTGCGATTTTCCACCCACGCGCGGGCAAATTCATTGTCGTTGGCCAAACCGCTCTCACGAAGCCGTTGGAGGGTTCCCTCGACCACATCCTCGGAATATTCGTGCTTAAGCAGGTTTTGCCGTATTTCTTTCTCAGAGCGGGCGCGGTAACTCAGGAAGAGCATGGCTTGTTGATATGCCCGTTCTTTTGAATCTTCCGCCTGCAACTTGGCAATCTTCTCATCGTTGAGCAGGTCACCCGTCTTGAGCCATGCGGCGGTGATGCGTGCCAGCGCGAAGGCGAATTCCCCGTCGAGGTAAATATTCACCCGGTTGGGATTTTTCTTTTGCGCTGTGATGGCCGTTATTTTTTTCATGTTAAAAACACACAGCCGAGTACTCCGACGAGCGGTCTCGGCTGTGGAAAAGGTCTGGGTTATGTGTGGCTTTACCAGTTCCAGTAAGAAGCGGTGATAAGCCAAACCACGCGACAAGTTTGAGTCACGTTCGGCACATTCGATTTACGGTGAAGCCAGTCTATTCGTCAATTTTTATCCTAAGCAGACTTCACAAAATAACTCCCAATACCGGGGGAGGATCGTGCGCGAAATTTCCAGTCAGTTTCCAGCAAAGTACCGCGTTGCGGCGGGTGTGTTTAAGGTTTCCTTAATTATACTTGAAAAACTGGGTTTGTTAACATTTCTTCTTTATTTCAACCTGTTCCGCAGCCAGCCATGTTTTGTTGGGTATAATCTAAATCTGGATTAATTATTTTTTCGTGGAGGTGTCATGTCTGAGCGCCAACCTGAAATACATGGGGATGTTAGAAGAGTTCAGCGGCCAGTTGCTTTTTTAGGGGTATTTGTCCTTTTGCTTAGTCAATTTCTTGTGTTTTCGCAACCCATCGTAGAAAATGCCCTTATTCCACCATATGCCTCTCTGGCGATCTTGGGGGTTGGGATTCTTGTTTTAAGCCAGGCTATTCGTCCGATTCCTTTCTGGCTACGACTCGCAAACAGGCAAATCTTCAATGAGCGGACATTTTGGATCTTTGCCGGAACCTTGTTTTCGGTTTTGGCGACTATCGCGACTTATTTTTTCATGCAATATACACGGGTTAATTACATTCCTGTGGTGACTGTCTGGTTGTTGGGCGGGGTTAGTTATGTTTATGCGTTCTCAAAAGATGATGAAACAGCGGGGATGGGTACTTTGGCAGAATGGTTTAAGACCTATCGAAGCGAAATTATTACAGTGGCATTGATCATGGTGTTCGCCGCAATGGCGCGATTTTATCTTTTGGGAGATATTCCCCGCGTTTTGGACGGAGATGAGGGTTCTGTTGGGATGAATGCTCAATTCACCACCAACGGAGTACTGTCGAATCCATTTGCCCTTTGGGAAAATTTTGGAGGGTTGTACCTGCAGCTAATCAATTTTTCCATGAGGATCTTTGGGGTCAATGCTTTTGGGTTGCGCTTTCTTCCGGCCGTAGGAGGGGTGCTGGCGATCCCTGCGATCTATATATTTGCTCGCTGGGTTGGCGGATATCGGATCGCTCTGATCGCAGCTGTGATGCTTGCCTTTTCTCATTCCCATATCCATTTTAGCCGAATTTCCTCGGTGGCTTATATTCAAGATACCTGGCTGATACCGCTAGAATTGTATTTCCTGCTCAGTGGCCTGGAAAAGCGTGAATCCTGGCGAACTGCGTTGAGCGGTGTTTTACTGGCCATTCATTACTCCTTTTATCTGACCTCTCAAATCATCACGGGGCTGGTGTTGATCTATATGCTGATCACGGCAGTCTTCTACAGAGCGTGGTTCAAGGAACGTCTTTCTCAGGCTTTTGCGTTTTGGGGAGGTTTTCTAATTTCCATCCTGCCTTCCGTGGTCTATATATACAATAGCCCCGCTGAATTTATTAGCCGCATCGACAGCAGCGGGACCTTTCAGTCTGGCTGGCTTCAAGCCACCATGGACCTGACCGGGCAAGGCCCGTTGCAGATTCTTGCAGGGCGGTTCGTTCATGCCTTTTTATCGTTATTCTATTATCCTGCCATGGATTTTTATGGCTCAACTGTACCAATGATGAGTATGGTGTCCAGTGTGATGTTCATGGCCGGACTGGGAATTGCGATCTGGCGTATTCGAAACCCGGTCTATCTCTTGTTAAATGGTTATTTATGGGGATCTGTCTTTGCCGTGGGAATTTTTGCAACTCCCCCGTCGGCAGACTCTTACCGTATGCTCATGGCGATCCCGGTAGCCATGCTTTTTGCGGCCCAGGGTCTGGATGCCATATTGGACTTTCTTGGACTGGGATGGGCTGTCATGCGCAACGCCTACCGTTTTGCAGTTTCTGCTGTTCTGGCGAGTCTTATCATCTTCAATTTGTGGACCTACTATGGAGATTACGCTGGAAAATGCCGGTTCGCTTCAGACCTGGCCGGGCGTTTTGCTTCTTATCTTGGAACTGAAGTCGGAAGTATAACCAATGAATTGCAAGTATATCTCTTGAGCGACGGTATTTATATTCATGGCAGCCACCCATCCACCTATTTTCTTAGCAAGAGTCGGGCTGTCGTGAACTTCCCAGACCCGATTGATATGCTTGATCCGGTCTCCGGTGAAACCATCATCGCTCCGCCATCCCGCATCGAAGAACTGCAGCGCTGGGTGCATGAGCATCCGGGCGGTGAACTTCACTATCGCTATGATTGCGATAACATCATCCTGCTGGCTTATCGTGTTCCTTGAATGAGGTGAATTGGATCCTCGTGAATATGATCTCATGTATAGTGTCGAAGACCGACACTGGTGGTATCAAGGCATGGAGGTTATTACCCGTGCGCTACTTGAAGGCCGGGTAATAACTTCATCAACCCGTTTGAAAATATTGGATGCCGGTTGTGGTACGGGCGCGGCTATGACAACCTATCTGGCCGATTTCGGCGAAGTGACCGGTGTTGACCTGTTTTCTGAGGCATTGGGATTTTGCCGCAAACGGGGCGCAACTCGCATCGTGCGCGCTTCAGTGGCGGACCTGCCGCTTGTCTCTGCCTCTTTTGACCTTGTCACCAGTTTTGATGTTTTATACGAGCGCGCTGTAGCCAGTGACTATGCAGCCATGAATGAATTTGCCCGCGTATTGAAACCCTTGGGTAAGGTCCTTTTACGCCTGCCAGCGTATGACTGGCTGAGGGGACGGCATGACGAACGAGTGCATACGGTCCGTAGATATACAAAAAAACGGATCAGCGATTTGTTGAAAAGATCAGGTTTCGTGGTGGAGCATGTTTCTTATGCAAACACTTTTCTTTTTCCAATTGCGGTGGCAAAACGCCTTGGCGATAGGATTTTTCAGAGCGTGGAAACCCAGTCTGACCTTTCGATCAATGTAGATCGATATAACAAGGTATTAAGAACGATTCTTTCC
>DAOQBX010000008.1:0-12488 GCA_035340155.1 Anaerolineales bacterium
ATCCATGAAACGTCATCTTTTCCTTGCCATTCTTATCGCGGTCATTTTTCTTGCCAGTTGCAGCGCCAAACCATCCCAGACAACCATGATTGTCTCCCCTGCAGAAATACAGATCGGTGATGCCATTCCTCTTCCCAGCGACCCCATCCTGACGGTCAGCGGCAGGATCAGCACAACCAATGATGGAAGTAATTTGTTATTAGATCTCGCCACTCTTGAGAAATTCGGCCTGGTGAAATATGAGGTTAATGATCCATGGTTGAACGAGAAGAATTTATATACAGGCGTATTGATGTCCGAGTTTCTGAAATTCGTCGGCGCCGCCAGCGATACGACTAACGTCAAACTGACCGCCCTGGACGATTATCAGGTGGATATTTCCATCGCCGACATTCAGAAATGGCCCATCCTGCTGGCATTACAGACCAATGGCGAATACATGACTGTCGAATTCAACGGCCCCACCCGCATCATCTTCCCATTTGATGATTATAAAGATATTGATCAGGTGGCCTACAAGGATCTTTGGATCTGGAATATCCGATCGATGGAGATTCAATGAACGATTCCAACAAGTCTCGCGGCTGGCGGTTGTCATCAGTTCAAATTGCTCTGGGTGCGGTCTGGGGTCTCTTCATTCTTGTGATCGAAGCCTCGATCGCAGGAACGTACTTCGCGAACCAGGCAGACATGAACACGTTCAGCCAGGCTGGCGATTTGGTGACCAATCTGGCTAATATCCAACGCCAGGTCTTGCAATTGCAGATCAAGACCAATGCGGCATTAAACGACCCAGCCATTGGTTTCGAGGATGTAGCCCGACAGCGCGCCGTCCTTGCCTCCCAAATTAGAGTGTTAACCGCGCAAGCATTCGGGGATGAAGACATTATGGCGGTTGGGGGGAAGATCAACGCCGCCCTGGGTGAATTCGATGAGATGATGGCCAATGTGCAAAATAACCCATCAGAAAATTCATATTCCAGGGCGATCCCAGAGTTCAACAACCTGTTCGAGCAGCTGGAACGCGACCAGATCAAACCGGTCTATGATCGCGCTGAAGTTGATTTTTTCAACAACCTCAGCACAAGGTTACGGGAACAACAGCAAGCCCAGGTATTCCTATTGGGAATGGGGCTGCTCTTCCTGATCTCCAGCGTTGCCCTGATCGCCTCCATGATCCGAACCTCCCGGGTTTCATTTGAAAGCAACCGGGCACAGGTCATATCGCTGGAAGCGGCCGTGGCGGAACGCACCCGGGCGCTCACCACTTCGATCGACATCAGCCGCCGCCTGTCAAACATCCTTGACCCGAACCAGTTGATCGTTCAGGTGGTCGAGCAGGTAAAACATGCCTTTGATTATTACCACGTACATATCTATCTGACCGATGAAAGGACGCAGGAATTGGTCATGGCGGGGGGAACAGGAGAAACAGGCAAGGCATTACTGGCACGCGGTCACAAGATCGCCCAAGGCAGGGGGCTGGTCGGTCGTGCCGCAGAGACTCGAAAAACCGTTTTTGCGCCGGATACCTCCAATGAGCCCGGCTGGCTGCCGAACCCCTTGCTACCTGAGACGAAATCCGAGATCGCAGCGCCGATCGTCATCGGTGAACAGACCCTGGGTGTATTGGATGTGCAGCAGAACACAGTCAACGGGTTGAGCGCGGAAGATGCGGACCTGATCCAATCCATCGCTTATCAAGTCGCGGGCGCCATCAAGAATGCACGCTCCTATACCCTGGCACAGCAGCAGATCGCCGTGGAAAGCATTGTCAGTTCGATCAGTCAAAAGATCCAAAACACGACCACCATCGAAAGGGCGCTGGAAGTGGCCGCCCGCGAGTTTGGAAGGATCACTGGCGCAAAGGACACCCGCGTAATCGTTAACATGCCCAAGTAGTAGCGCCACGCCAACGCGGAAAAGGTTACCCGATGAACAAGAATTCTCCAGCAAAAAAAGACCGGAACAACGAACAGGATGAACGACTGGAAAAGCGCCTGCATGAAATGTACGATGGTCAGGATCTTCCGGCCCATGCCAGTACAGCAGGAACGGATAGCACACGGAAAAAGGCTCGAGGTCTGGAGAACCTGGGAAATCAGTACCCCGCCAAAGGCTTGGATCGAAGCGCATTGGCCAAATCAGGAGATCCTGGGAAAGAATCCATGAGGTCGAAATTGGAGTCTCCCCTTTCGCCGGATACGAAAACCCGTGCAACCAAAGTCAAATGGTCCATTCAGGCAAAGATATTGCTGGGAGCGGGCCTTTCATTGGTCTTGTCCATTCTGATCCTAGTCACCTTTACAGCGACCACTCTTCGGAAACAGGCCATCGAAAACGCAGAGCATGAGGCTGCTTCGATCGGCGAGGCAGAGGCCGGTCACATTCAGAATCGCATTGACAAGATTCTGTTCGTTGCAAAAACCCTGGCCAGCAGCATCGGTGTCGTCAAGGATCCTGGGACTCCCGTGTTGCTGACCCGTGAACAGGTCAACGGCATGCTGCGAAGAACGCTTGAAGAGAACCCGGATTTTTTGGGGACCTGGACGCTGTGGGAATCGAATGCCTTCGATGGTTTGGATGCGGAATTTGCAGGTACTGACCTGCACGATGCAACCGGGCGCTTCATTCCTTACTGGGTACGCGATGGTAAAGGGAATATTCACGGCGAAGCCATTGTGGATTATGAAACGCCGGGCGTCGGTGATTTTTATGTTCTACCGCGAGAGACGTTGCGCAGCACGGTCATTTCGCCTTTCTTCTACAGTATTCAAGGTACGGATGTGCTTATGACCTCGCTGGTGGTTCCCATTGTTGAAAATGGGACCTTTTATGGCGTGGCGGGCGTGGACCTAAAGATCGAATTTGTTCAGGAGATCGTCAATAACATTAACCTGTATGAGGGAACTGCCAGCTCGGCCCTTTTTACAGATAAAGGTGTTCTCGTCGCGGTTCAGGGCCGGCCCGGCCAAACACTCCAGTCTGCAAATGGAATCTACGAGAACTTCCCACAGATCCAAAGCCGATTAAAACCAGATCAGACCATCACCTTCCAAAGTCAGGATGGGAAATTCCTATACGTTTTTTCTCCGGTTACTTTCAGTGAAAGTGATACCACCTGGTACCTGGGCATGGCAATCCCTTTCGAGAAGATCACAGCCTCGGCAACAGCAGCAGCCATCCGCCAGACCTGGATCGGAACAGGCATTTTGTTTGGTGCCATTATTCTTTTGTTGGCCATTACCCAACAGATCGTCAACCCGATCAAGAAATTGACTGAGACCGCCAATACGGCAGCCGAAGGAAACTTGCATATTAAAGCGGATGTCACAACCACCGATGAGACCGGTGTGCTGGCGCGTTCATTCAACGCCATGCTCTCCCAACTCCAGGGGTCGTTCGAAACGCTGGAATTACGCGTAGCGGAAAGGACGCACAATCTGCAACTGGCAGCGGAGGTCGGCCAGGCCATCACAAAAAATATCGCAGATGTACGCGAGATGCTCGGACGCGCCACAGAGACCATTCGCGAACGATTCAACCTGTACCATACTCAGGTCTATCTACTGGATGCCCCGGGAAAAATACTTGTTCTACAAGCCAGCACGGGCGAAGTGGGGAAAAGACTTCTGGAGACCAACCACCGCCTTCCGGTTGGCATGGACTCATTAAACGGCCGGGCTGCTCTCGAAAAACGAGCCATTCTGGTGGAAGACACCACACACTATCGCGATTTCAAGCCGAATCCCCTTTTACCCAACACCAAATCGGAACTCGCCGTGCCATTGATGCTGGGTGAACAGGTTATCGGCGTTCTGGATATGCAATCCGATTGGCCGAAAGCCTTCAATGAATTCAACCTATCAGCCTTCCAGACCATGGCAGGTCAGATCGCCATCGCCGTACAAAATGCGGAACTCTTCAATGAGGCACAGGAAGCCCGCAAGCAGGCGGAAGAGAACATCCAGCGCATCACTGAAAGGGAATGGGGCGATTATCTGGATGCCATCGAACGGTCGGAAAATATCGGTTACATTTACAACCAGGAAGGCACGATTCAGTACGAGGATAAAGTCACTCCAGCGCTGCCAAAAGAATCATTGTACCTACCTCTCACAATCGCAGGCGCAAAGGTTGGCAGCGTTCAATCCTCCATCGATAAAAAGACCATCAATAAACAAGAAATGGAGATTCTTGAGCAGGCTTCGCAGCAGCTTTCCCGTCACCTTGAGAATTTGCGGCTGCTGGAGGAAGCAGAGCAATATCGCCGTCAGGCCGAACAGGCCGCCAGGCGTCTGACCCGTGAAGGCTGGGAACAGTACCTTAAGATCCGTCAGTCGCTCCAACCCGGTTTCGCGTATGACCAGAACAGGGTCAAGCCTGCTTCCAGTGCTGAAGCGGAAAATGGTCCGGCCGTCTTAAGACAAACAGTCAAAGTCCGCAACGAATCCATTGGAGAAGTGAAAACCGCTGTAGCCAATAACATGTCCCCTGAGGAAGCGGAAAAATTGATCGAGCAGGTCTCCAATAGTTTAAGCGCACATATCGAGAACCTGCGCCTGCTGGAGGAAGCCGAAGTCAGCCGTATGGAAGTGCAAAAAAGTCAGGAACAGTATGAGCTGGCAGTGGAAGGTTCGAATGATGGTCTATGGGACTGGAATATCGATACCAATGAGATCTATTTCTCGCCACGCTGGAAGGCCATGATCGGCTACAGCGAGGAAGAACTGACCCATGGGTTCTCCGATTTCGAATCTTTACTGCATCCGGATGACCGTACCCCTGTGTTGGGCTACATCAATGATTATCTGAGCGGCCATCTCGAAGAATATGATATTGAGTTCCGCTTCCAACACAAGAACGGATCATATCGCTGGATCCGCGCGCGCGGTAAGGCGTTGCGCCGTGAGAACGGTTCCCCGTACCGAATGGCCGGTTCGCATACCGATATCACTGAGAGCAAAATGATCGAGGAATTCATCCGCCACAATGAGGCCCGGCTGCGAGTGCTGGTGGAAAACACCGCCGATGCGTTCGTCTCGGTGGATGTCAGCACAGGTCTGTTCATTGAGCCCAATGAAAATGCCCTCAGATTGTACGGCCTTTCCCGCGACGAGCTGCTTAACGTGGGCCCGGTGGACATGAGCCCTGAATATCAGCCAGACGGCCGCCTTTCTGCAGAAAAGGCCATGGAATATATTACAAAGGCCATGCACAGCGATGAACCCATCAATTTCGAGTGGATGCACATCAACGCGCAAGGCCAGGAAATCCCCTGCGAACTTCGTCTGCTACGATTACCTGGCGACCACCCCCAAGTGCGCGCCAGCATAACCGACATTACCGAGCGCAAAGCGGCAGAAGATGAAACCCGCCGCCTTGCTCAGGCCGTGCAATCGACCGCAGACATGGTGGTCATTACCGACCGTGAAGGCACCATTAAGTTCGTCAACTCGGCCTTTGAAAAGGTCACCGGTTATAAGGTCGAGGAAGCCCTCGGAGGAAATCCGCGCCTGCTCAAGAGCGGATTGCAGGGTGAAGCCTTCTACAAGAATCTCTGGGGACAGATCCTTTCCGGCAAACCCTGGAGCGGCGAAATCACCAACCGACGCAAGGATGGCGCCCTCTATGACGCCCAACTGACCATTTCCCCGATCGTGGACCATAAAGGTGAGATCACACAATTCGTGGCCGTGCAGCGTGACATTACCCAAAACAAGCGCGACCAGATGATCATTTCCCAGCGCGCGAACCAGCTGGAGACCGTGGCCACCGTTTCCACCACCGCTTCCACTGTACTGAACCCGGACACTTTGCTACAGACCGTGGTGGACCTTACCAAGGAACGGTTCGGTTTGTATCATGTTCACATTTACCTGGCGGATGATTCCTGGAGCACTCTCATTCTCGCCGCCGGTGCCGGAGAGGTCGGCAGGATCATGGTCACCAGCGGGCATGCCATTCAAATGAACGCAGAACGCTCTCTGGTTGCCCGCGCTTATCGCGATCACCTGGCTGTGATCGTAAACAACATCCATGAAGATGAGGGCTTCCTGCCTAACCCGTTGCTACCCGAGACACACGCCGAAATGGCCGTTCCCATGATCGTAGGCGACAAAGCACTGGGTATCTTCGATGTGCAATCTTCGGAGGCGAATTACTTCACCCAGGAAGATGCGCTGATCTTCAATACCCTTGCCACCCAGGTGGCAGTCGCCCTGCAGAATGCAAGGCTATACCAGGAACAGACCGCCACCGTGGCCCAACTGCGCGAACTGGACCGCCTCAAATCATCCTTCCTAGCAAACATGTCGCACGAATTGCGCACCCCGCTCAACTCCATCCTCGGCTTTACCGATGTGATGCTCGAAGGGCTGGACGGTTCCCTTACACCCTACATGCAAAACGACCTCGGGCTTATTCAAAAGAATGGCCTGCACCTTCTGCATCTTATCAACGATGTTCTCGATATGGCCAAGATCGAATCAGGCAAGCTGAACCTGGTCATCGAAAAGTTCAACCTGCACGACATCTTCGAAGAAGCCATCAGCATCACCTCCTCCATCGCGAACGAGAAATCGCTCAAGGTTAAGATCGAAGCGGACTCGGACGCTGAAGTGGAAGTCAGCGCCGACCGCACCCGCCTACGCCAGGTCTTCATCAATCTCATCAACAACGCTGTCAAGTTCACCGACAAAGGCAGCGTTTCCATCCGCGCCGTGCGCGAAGCCAACAACGTGCTCGTTAGCATCAAGGACACCGGCATCGGCATCCCGCCCTCCCATCTCGAATCGATCTTCCAGGAATTCACCCAGGTCGACTCATCCACCACCCGCAAAGTGGGCGGCACCGGCTTGGGCCTGCCCATCAGCCGCAAGTTGATCCAGATGCAAGGTGGCCGCCTGTGGGCCGAAAGCAGCGGTATTGAGGGAACGGGCTCCATCTTCTACATCTTCATGCCGATCGAAGCCAAGGTGGCCGAGCCCGAGATCATTTCCAAGAGGACATCATGACCACACCCACCTACCTTCAATGCGTTCTCTGCGGACACCAGCAACCTTACATCCCCTTCGAACCGGCGATCTGCACTCAATGCCAGTCGCAATGGCTTGAAGCCAACTACGATTACTCCGCTTTCAAACGCGAGATCCTGCGTGGCATTCCCAACCGCCCTTCCAATTTGTGGCGCTATCAAGATGTGCTTCCATTGAGCAATCCCTCTTCGCTGGATCTTTACCCGGCAGGCGGAACTCCGCTCTGGCTCTCACATCGCTTCGCCCCCGACCTTGGGCTTGGTTCTGTTTACATCAAAGATGAACGCTACGGCCCAACCTCTTCTTTCAAAGATCGCCAGGCTGCTGTGGCTGTGGCGGCGATGAACGAGAACAACATTCGTGAGGCGGTCATTGCCTCGACAGGCAACGCGGCTGTGGCCTACGCTGCCGCCTGCGCCAGGGCGGGCATTAAACTGTGGGTCTTTATGACCAGCCTGGTGCCGCAGGAAAAACTGCGCGAGGCAGCCCTCTTCGGGGCCGAGGTGATCCGCGTCAGTGGCAACTATGACCAAACCAAGCAGATCGCGGCACAGTTCGCCCAGCGCAAGAATCTGCTGCTCGACCGCGGTGCCAGTTCCATCCCGGCACGAGAATCAATGAAAACCATCGCCTACGAGATCGTGGAGCAACTCGGCTGGCGCGCACCCGACTGGTATATTCAAGCCGTCAGCGGCGGGTTGGGGCCGCTCGGGGTGTATCATGGTTTCAAAGAAATGTTCGAGATGGGCCTGATCGATAAGATCCCCAAACTGGCCGTCATTCAGGCCGAGGGCTGCTCGCCAATGGTCAGGGCCTTCAAAGCAGGAAAAGACACGGCCGAACCTATCATTCCCGATACGCGCATCATCATCCTTTCCACGGGTGATCCGGGCAAATCCTATACCTATCTTTGGAATCTCACCCAGCAATTCGGTGGCGTGATGGAGGCAGTTACAGATCTCGAAGCGTATAATGCCATGAAGTCAGTAGCCAAAAGTGAGGGCATGGCCGTCGAACCGGCCACTGCTGTCGCCTTCGCCGGATTCGAAAAATTATCCAAACAAGGTGTCATCCGTAGCGAGGACCGGGTCGTCATCAACTGCACTGGTCACACCTTCCCGGTCGAAAAGCATGTACTTGGCGAGCAGTGGGCAGTGGATATCCATTTGAGCAAGGATCAATCTCCCGCCCCACGCGAAGGACTGATGGCGGCGCTCGAAAACCTCGACGAAAAGACTACAACCGTGTTATTGGTGGATGATAATGAAGACGATGCCCTGCTCATCCGGCGGCTGCTGGAAGGCAGAAAGAATTATCGGATGTATCACGCAAAGGATGGTTGGGAAGGTCTTTCCGTTGCGAGGCAGAAACTGCCCGACCTGATCGTCAGCGACCTGACCATGCCCGGCATCGACGGTTTCGGCTTCGTAGAAGAACTAAAATTGGATCCGCGCACGCGGCACATCCCTGTGGTGGTGGTCAGCGCAAAGGACATCACCGTCGAAGAGCGCAAACGGCTCAACGGTCACATAGAAGCGGTCTATCAAAAGGGATCACTCCCCACCAGAAAATTCGTCGATCAGGTCATCCATGTCATTGAAGACAAGATGGAAGACAAAAACAAGGTATAAGGAGAAACCATGGGAAGTCACATTCTATACATCGAAGATAACCCGGATAATATGATGCTCGTCAAACGCGCTTTGGAGTCGCACGGTTACACCCTATTGGAGGCCGAGAACGGTCTCTCCGGTGTGGAGGTGGCTGAGGCGCACGAAGTGGACTTGATCCTGCTGGACATCAACCTGCCCGACATTGACGGATACGAAGTAGCCCGCAGGCTGCGCGCCAGCGAACACCACAACCTGACCTATGTGCCCATCATTGCCATCACAGCCAACGCCTTGAAGGGCGACGCCGAAAAGGCGCTCTCAGCCGGGTGCGATGTGTATATGTCCAAGCCGATCAATATCCGCGAGTTGTGGGCGCGCGTGGAAGCGTTCGTCCCGGCCCCGGAATCGAAGATCAAATGAATTCTTCCCCACACTCTTTTGTGTCGGGGCTGACCTGTTCAGGCTGTGGCAAAACCTATGCTGTGCACGCAGTTCACACGTTTTGCCCGGACTGTCAGTCAACCCTATTGGTTCAATACGATCTTAACTCCGCCCGGGAACGTCTGGATCGGGATGAAATAAGCCGCCGTTCAAAAGGAATGTGGCGCTGGCACGAAATCCTGCCGGTGATCGAAGAAAAGAATCAAGTGTCACTCGGCGAAGGAGATACGGCGCTCCTGCCGCTCTCCAACCTTGGCAGGGAACACGGACTCAGCCGGCTTTATGTCAAAGAGGAAAGCAGCAATCCGACAGGCTCTTTTAAAGCCCGCGGACTTTCTGCGGCGGTATCCAAGGCTAAAGAATTGGGAATCAAAAAGGTCATCATTCCCACGGCTGGAAACGCTGGCGGAGCAATGGCCTCTTATGCTGCCCGCGCCGGGATGCAGGCCATGATCTATATGCCGAAGGACACACCCAAGGCTAATATCGAAGAAAGCCGCATCGTGGGAGCGGAGGTTATCCTGATCGACGGGCTCATCAGCGATGCCGCCGGGTTGGCAGGCATCAAAGCGCGTGAAGAGGGTTGGTTCGATGTATCCACTTTCAAAGAGCCATACCGCACCGAGGGCAAGAAGATCATGGGCTACGAACTGGCCGAACAATTCGGTTGGGAATTGCCCGAAGTGATCATCTACCCTACCGGCGGCGGGACGGGGCTCGTCGGCATGTGGAAGGCTTTTCAAGAAATGGAAACGCTGGGATGGTTAAAAAACAACAAACGCCCGCGCATGGTTTCTGTGCAAGCGGCAGGCTGTGCGCCCGTCCCGCGCGCTTTTCAAAAAAAGGCTGCCTTCTGCGACTTTTGGACCAACGCCACCACGGTCGCATCGGGCTTGCGCGTGCCAAAAAGTTTTGCAGATCACTTGATCTTAAACAGCCTGTATGAAAGCAATGGGACCGCCGTGGCCGTCGAAGACGAAGCCTTGATGCAAGCCCAGAAGGAATTGGCCGTGGCCGAGGGTATCTTCGCCGCACCGGAAGGGGCCGCTACTTTCGCCGCCTTGAAGGAACTCATCGCCCAAAAATGGGTCGACCCCAATGAACGGATCGTATTATTCAACACTGGGTCAGGGTTGAAATACCTCGACAGGGCATGATAAAAAACGGCCGCTTTAGAGCGGCCGTTTTTTTTACAAGTGAAGCACCGTGGGTCTCAACCCCAATTCATCGATCAAGCCATTCAACTCGTCATCCGTTAATCTTCTGCCTTTTCCTGCATAAGCCGTGAGCATGGCTTCGGTGGTGTTCGTTCCAAAAGAACGGCCATCGTATCGCGGCGTGGTGGTGATAACCGTCTTCACTCCGCGTTCTTTGAGCAGGGCAATGTTATCTTCTGTAGTGGTGTTCGTAACCACGGTTTTGCCTGCCAGGCTTTTGGGCATGTATTTACGCATAAAGAGGAAATCCCCGGCAATGAGGTCAGACTCTTCAAAATATTTCACATACTTCGGCTCATGCTCAGCGCCATCGCTGCCATAGAAGATCATGCTCATGGGAAAATAGCTGACCATGGGCAGCATGATCCTGGCAACACGTTTGAAGGCAGGGATGCCATAAAGCGGGATGGGAACTCCCAGCGCCACCATCAGGTCGCCGGAAACGATCTGGTCTGAAACTTCGGCAGCCGCTTCGGCCAGCCCCATTCGGTCCACTGCGACAGGGATAAAAGCCTGTTTGAAGCGAATGTTTCCAAGTTGCTCCTTTGCCAGTTGAAACACGCGCCGCTCAAGGGTGTGTTTGAGTCCGCGCCCGTCACAGAGTGGAGTCTGTTTGACGTCGGAGACAAGCTTGAGCGCGGCATGAAGCGGGTACTCCTTCTGGTCAAGGCGCAGATACAGGTCCACTCCGCCCACGCCAAAAGCATCCACCTTGCCATCCAGTTCAAGATACAGCTGACGCGCTTTTTCTACATTGCCATCCATGCCAATGCGTTCAACCTGGATATCCTGCCCATTGAGGTTCACGACCACTTTCTTGTCGCGCTTTGAACTTCCCAGGCTGATGCCAACCGCTCGCTTCATACAACTCTCCTTAAAAAACCTCCCGCCATGCTACGGCATGGCGGGAGGTTTTGGTTACTTTATCTGAAAGGTTGGAATGGCGCCGTTGGTAAGGATTAGGTTCGGGAAGACACCTTCGGGGGTGTAGATGAATTTATCGGTATCTTTGATGGCGCTGGCATTTGCAAGCGCGACCTGCAAGGCAACATATTCCGGATGCTGGGCATACATCTCTGCCAGAGCAAGTTCTTTGGCAATATCGACCCTGGCCTGTTCATCTGCAACTTTTTGTTGGGCACGGGTCAACTCGATCTGGGCCTCAGTGTTGATCGTCTGCTGCTCGATTACCGCCAATTCCGCTTCGAGTTGCTGTTTCTTCAAGGCCTGTAAAGTGGCTTGTTGCCGCGCCTCTTCTTGAAGTTTGGACTGCTCAACACGGATGCGGCCTTCTTCCACAGCCTGCTGGGCAGCGGCTTCCTGCTCAGCTTTTTGAGCATCCTGTTTCGCTTTTTCCGTCGCAAGGCGGCTCTGAACAATGGCATCGAGGGCGGCCTGCACTTCCGGTGAAATGATGACCTGCGGCACGGCCACGTTCCTGACCTCGAGGCCCAACGGCTCGGCCAATGCGCTCAACTCGTCATCGATGCAGTTACGAAGATTATCGCGACCAGAGCCGATGACCGCTTCATCAAACTTCTTGTCGCCCACGCAGACCTTCATTGCCTGCAGAGTGAAAGCAGTCATGCGTTGCGTCAGAGACTCGTCGCTCGAATAAATGTTACGGTAGCGCGAATAGTTCGAGATCACAATATCGGCTTCACGCGGACGAAAGACATCCGCCGTAACCTGCAAACCAATGCGCTGCTTATCGATGGTGATCAATTCGGCATCATCCACGGTAATGGCTACGGCACTGGTCTTGACCTTGATCAGATCGACGAAAAGGCCAAAGTTATAGGCAATGCCGGGTTGGCGAACGCCTGTAATTTCACCGGCCTCGACCGTGACACCAACTTCATCATTCTCGATCACCTCAAAATACCAAAAAGACTTGCTGAAACTAGCAAGAAAAGCGATCGCCAGAACCACTACGACCAATCCAAAAATCCAACGCGGAATCGCAGAAAATATCCGTGAAAACAGGTTGGAACCGGACGGTGGTTTTGGGCCCTGATTTTGAGCATTGGGATTCTTCACATTATCCTCCTAAACAAGACAGATCATCCATTGACAAAGGGATTATACATCTTCTCATGTCCGACAGTCGTTTGCGGGCCATGCCCCGAAAGTAGGGTGGTTTCGTCGGGCATTGTATATATTTGTGTACGGATACTGTT
>DAOQBX010000009.1:0-12096 GCA_035340155.1 Anaerolineales bacterium
TCTTTGGCGGCAGGCGACGAAAATGGGGGCTGTCGTCTGCCGTCTATCGTCTTATTTCACACAACGAAAACCAACGCCGGGGCTGAAGTAAGTGGGTGTGGCGTTGTTGCGGACCCACACGCGCAGGTCCATATCGTACACGTCCTTCGAGCCGCCGCGCATGAAGCGGTAATGCATGCCTTCATACACGTCGCCCGTCCATTGCCAGACGTTGCCCGCCATGTCATACAACCCATATGGAGAAGCCGAGTCGATGGTTTGGTAGCCGTCGTAATTTTTGCCGTTGTAGAAACCGACCGGACTCGTGCGCGAACCGAATGTGGACATATCCTCAAACGGGTCGCGGCTGGAGTAGAAGTTGGCGTTCTCACGCGCAATCTCGTCACCCCACGGGAAGGGACGCTCATCCGTGCCGCGTGCGGCTTTCTCCCATTCCATTTCGGTGGGGAGGCGGGACTCGTAATATCCACAATAACCCCACGCGCCAAACCACGTGACCGAAGTCATCGGGTGATTCTCATAACCAGACTCGACGGTGAAGGTCTTGCCATCGAATTGGATTCTCTGGGATGGGTCGTTGAGCGGGATGAAGAGCCAGTCGCCCGCTTCTATCTTTTCTTCGTGCTTGACTCCTCGAAACTCGTCGCCTGGGTAAAAGCCGACAATTTGTTCCGCGTCCGCTTTGATGGTGCCATCCGCGAGTGCCGCGTTGAGGAAGTCTGCGTATTGCTGGGCAGTCACGTCTGTGACCATGATCTCGTACGCGTCCGTTGTAGCGATATCTTCATGCTGCCCAAAGTGGAATTCACCCGCAGGGATTTGCACCCAGGCGTTCGGTTCAATGCCGGTGTCGTAGGTGGGCATGGGGGCGTTTAAGTCTACGGGGGCGCAGGAAACCAAGATGATCGTCATTGCGAGGAGGGCGGTAGCCCGACGACACATGCGCCGCAGTGCGGTGAGCAATCCCGTAATCGGCGTGGAGATTGCTTCGGGCTGTCGCCCTCGCAATGACGGGGTAGTAAAGAGGCGTTTCATTTCGCCACCTCCTCTGCGAGTTCCTGAGTCGCTTCTTCGGTCCAGCGTCCCTTTGGTTTGAAGAGATCGGTCAACCTCCAAACCATGACAATGGCAAGCAGGACGAGCAACATGCTAAGACCGAAGTCGATCATGTACATGAGTGTGTTGACAAGTGGTTGTTGTTCCGCTTCGGTGATGAAGAGTCGCTTCATCTCGAAGATGGTCACGCCAGCGAGGGCGATATCTGAAAGGAAGATGATGCCCCAACCATACAACTGGCGGACTTTGCCCTTCAGCCCAAGCATGTCACCGTAATACATGAGGATGATAGTGGCGATGATGGCGGATAGCGCGTGCCAGTGACCAGTCAGTTCGATGCGTTCTTCACGGGCGGGCCATACACGGAAGATTTCATCCAGTTTGACTGCCATGAAGATGCCGATGCCGCTGGTGGTGAAGTTCATGAAAAGCATCTGCCAGGTGGGACCGAACTTGAGCGGGTCATGCACCAGCGCACCGAGTTTTTGCAGGAAGGTCGGTTTGGCGAGGTGCGCTGTGCCGTCTTTGATGAGTTTGCCCCAATCCCAGATCAGCAGGAAGAGCGCCGCCAGCATGGACGGAGTCGCGCCGACATAGATGACCATGTGCGCCACCGGTTCAAGCGGAGTGACCACACCCCACACGCCGAGGTTGAGCACGATACAGCCAAGAATCATCAACGGCATGGCGACCTTGTGCCAATTGCCTTTGAAGTTCAGCCAGCGCCCAAAGATGAGCGTGAGCATGATGCCGATCAACGCCAGCATGATGTGCAAGTGACCGATGACCGAATATTCCATCACTGTCTTTTCAGGGTAGCGGATGACATTTTCTGCAAGGAAGGTCTCGAAGCCGTGACCATAATATGAGCCAGGGACAGCGCCGAAGAGCGAAGATAAAACTGTAGTGAACGCTGTGGTAAAGAAGGCGACTCGTTCCAGGTCAACACCTTTGGGTGTGCGGGCATAGTCTTTGTCGGTGATGTAATACTCTTTGTCCCAGGGCCAGAGCGCCACACAGAGCAACACGCCTGCAAAGAAGATCAGCGAAAGCCCGGTGATGTACAGTCCGTGGAAAGCCCAGTTGTGACCGAAATACGCGAAGCCCATGCCGAAGGTCATTGTCAAAATGTAGCCGACGGTGATGAGCAGATTAACCGCGGTCTTGAAGAAGGCTTTCATCTTCAATAAGCCGGTCACCATGTAGGTTTCAATTGCGATCACACCCATCGCAATCGAGTGATACAAAATGATGATGCGCCCTTCGCGCTCGGCTTGCACAATGTCCATGCCGAAGGTCTTGATGACGATCTCGCGCACACCCATCTCTGCCATCGGTCCAGAGAGCATGCCCCAAACGGCAGTCACCACCGAGATCATCGCGATGGCGACAAGGATGAGACCTTTAGTTGAGTTGAAGAGGTAGTTGAGTCTATCTTTCATGTATGTTCCTTATCGTACATGGTAAATAGTAAGTGGTAATTACCACTTACTATTTACCACTTACTATTTACCACTTACCGCTCTATCCCTTCTTCGCAAATCCCAACGCATACGCTCCCGACATCAGGAACAATAGGGGAGTGAGGATGAGCATCACGAATTCAGGGCTGAAGAAAAGTAACTGCTTGCCCATGGTGATGAAAGCCAGCGCAATGCCGCCCAAGCCGATTAGCAAGCCGCCGATGCCGACCCACCAAAATTCTTTTGGCGCGCCTTTGGCAAGGAACGGGCCGATGAAGATGACGAGCCCAGCCACGCCATGAAAAAGCGGCACGGAAATCTTGCGTCCGATCTCGATGCCTGCGATGCTGGTGATGGCAATAGCGAGGAAGCCAATCGCAGCGAACCACTTGAAGTAGGTCTTCCAAGTGGGGAAGTACTCCTCAGCCAACCCCATGGAAATGCCCAACGGGATCAGGCTGGCAACCGTCAGCACGTAGGGCGAGGCGAGGATATCCATCCCCAAAAAGATGAGCAGCAAGCCCGAAACCAAAAGCACTGCAAATCCCATCAGGTAATAGAGATTGTGCAGTGCCTTGTTCAGTTGATAACGCTGGAAAAAATACCAGCACAAGTACGCGGCGATCAAACCGGTGAGCAGAAGGAAGACAATATCTTTCATCACATTCTCCTTATTATATTTGATATGTGAATTATTGCACAAGCAATGTCTAAAATATGTGACATTAGTCACACTTCTGCTTGACACGAAAACCGCGCCTCAAACCGGACCTTGAGCCAGATTCGCCGTCCTCAAACCTTTCCTACGCCGAGGCATTCCACGCTTCGAACATTTTTCGCGTGGATGGCAGGAAGAGATAAATGACCAGCGCCGTGCTCAACAGCGGAGCGGGCAGGAACATCGAAAAGCGATGCACCTCGAACAGCGCGTTATACAACCCCAGCGGATACCCCGCCAGCATAGACATTGTCCCCGCGAACATGCCCACCGGAATCGCCCAGGATTTTTTCAGCAGCGCCCCAAAGATGAACATCGCCCAGGCGATCGCGCCCCACCAACTGACCTGCTGGGTCATCACATACATCCCATTCCAGAAAGGGTCGTCTTGCGAGGTGGTAAATTTTGCGATCGGCGCCACGCCGTCAATGAAGGTCAGCACATAGGCAAGCTCCGCAATGAACGTCAGCGTGATGATCTTTTTATCCACGCCACCGATGAACAACATGCTGAACCACAGCACGCCGCCCAACGCAAAAACGGATAGGGTAGGGACGGGCAGGTGACTGTCCATGGCAGGGATGGCGGGGAAGAAACCTGCCAGCAGTTGAATGGTCGCTGCAACAGCGCCCCAGAACCATGCCCACTTTTCCTTGTTGAGAAAACCGTAAAATGAAGCCGCCCAAATGGCAGCCGAGGCGGTGCCGACCCATCCCAGCACAGCATACGTGATGCGGACGGACATGGCTTCGTCAGTACGATCTGTGGCGAGCTTGACTCCGATCACCTGGTTATACTGGCTGGCAATCAGGTAGAATGCCAAAACCCCCGTGAGAATACCGAGGATGGCAAGAGCAGAACCGATCTTGTGATTGTTTTTCATTGGAAATCCTTTCTCTCTAATTAAGTCACTTTGTGTGACGGAAATACAAAAGAATGAGGATCGCGATCCATGTAATGATGCGGAAGGACATGGCGCCGATACTTTGGAACGCGGCTGTATTCCGAAAAACAGTAAGCAATAGCAATAAAACGATGGTGTGAATGCTGAATATCGTTATGGATGCGGCCATCATGTAACGGTGATTGACCCAAAGCAGGTACGCGGGAATAAGCGTCAGCAGGCCGGTGACAAAGTTGTAAATGGGCAGCCAGGGGATCACGCTCCAGCCGGGCTGCCAGCCGCGCAGGACCATTCCACCTGCGAGGATGGACATCCCGCCGACGAGTAGGGCAAGAATGGAAGCGATTTGATTTAATGGCATTTGAACCTCCTGAAAAAAGCAGTCACCTCACAGATGACTGCTTTTGACTACACTACTCATAAATTTTCCCTTTGAATGGGATGACCGCCGATCAATGCGCGAAATGGATGGATTACCAGATCGCAGCATCCAGCCACGGAGAGATCTTGTATCTTTGAAATGAATATCGGGCATATTACTTCTTTCTGATATGCCTCAATTTAATGGAGGTCCCCGCTTCGCACCCCGACTTTTGTCGTGTTTTTCAGCCTAAACTTTAATCCCCCCGAATCTTGATCCGCTCTGCCAGACCTGCGCGATCCAAGATACGGATCTGCTGCCTGTCCATTTCGATCAACCCCGCCTTCGTCAACTCACGAATGACTCGGCTCAATACATCTGGAACAGTTCCCAGCCGGGCCGCCAACTCGGTCTGGTTCGTCCAGCGGCGGCGTTCGATCACATCATCTTCCGCTTGCTCCAGCACCAGATTCACGAAGCGCGCCTCAACAGATTTCAACGACAGGTCCGCGGCAAGAGAAACGAGGCTGATGATCTTATCCGCCATGTTCTCAATGATCTGCATGGCGATGCGCGGATGGGAAAGCACGATCTCTTCCAGCACGTTCCGCGGAATCAGCCAAATGCCCGATTCCTCCAGTGCCACGGCCGTGGCAGGATTCGGCCTCTTTGCCAGCACACCGATCTCATTAAATACCTCCCCTTCGTGAACAAAGCGCAAGGCTTGTTCGCGCCCATCTGGCGCAGTCTTGATGGCTTTCAGTGACCCGTATTGTAAATAGAAGAGATTCGATTCCACATCCCCTTCCCAGAATATAACGGCATTCGGCGGGTAGACCTTCCAAACAGCGCTTTCTGCCAGTCGGGAGAGGGTTGCTTCGTCCAATCCATTTAAAAAGTCAAAGGATTGCAGGCGCTTAAGGAGGGGGGAGAAGTAACTCTGGTTAGGGTTGTGCATGGTGTTTATTCATTTTACCCTTGTTCGATAAACAGATTTCTTTTGAAAAAGGAAGACGAACCATTGCATTGGCTCTCTAATAAATATCTGCATGGAGAGTGTGCCCGACCAAAATTTTTATAAGGCTATAAGAAGAGGGCTGTAAATAAATTTACAGGTTTTATGCGAACGAAGGAAATTTGCCTTAACTTCAATTTTGGAAGTATGATTTACACGATTTTGACTTCCTGATCTCATCGTAACTTGTATAATTAGAAATCCAAACTTCAATCAGGCAACAGAATTGGCAGCACAAGACACTTCACCGTCAAAAGATACAGGCATAACTCCTGCTCCATCCCTGCGGGAGTGGCGAATGCGTGCCCTGGATGGGGTATTAAGAGGTGTGTTCATCCTGTGGGTGATCGCCATGGTCAGCGGAGTCAATAACGTGCTGATCGAATATTCTCAACAGAAAGTGGATTATGAGAACCCGGCCCTTTTGGGCGTCTCCATTATCCTGATCTATGTTGGCACCACCCTGATCCTGACAGTTATCACTTTTAAGCGAGATTTGCAATTCGAACTTCGAGCGGGGTTGCTGCTTTTTGCCTTGTACATCCTGGGTACCATCGGCCTGACGTTGTCATCCCTCAGCGGGGATGGCCGCGTGCTCATGTTTGCATTCATCATTTTTGCGGCGGTCTTTTTTGATCGGCGTTACAGTCTGACTGCCCTGATCCTTGCGTTTGCCACCTACAGCCTGTTGGGGTATTTACACGTTTCGGAGTTTATTTATATCCCACTGGCCCGGCAGGCAAATTCCGGATACCCGGCTGCCTGGCTGACCGGCGGCGCCGTACTTCTTGCCTTGAGCATTGCGATCCTTTTATCAGTTACCTATCTGCTGCAAACCCTGGAGCAGAGTCTGAAAGAGTCGCGCGCCCGGGAGCATGATCTCACACGCTTGTATAATGCCGCACAGGATATGGCCGCACAGATCGGCGATCCCATTTCCCTGTTGCGTTCCCTTGCCAGACACATGGCAGAGGCCCTGCAGGTCACCAGTACAAATATTGTGTCGGTCCATGAAGCAAATGGAAAACTGTCGGTGCTGGTGGAGTATTGGTCCCAGAACGCTGCGCCCAGCGAACGATTCTCAGATGTCGGCAGCATCATCGCCATGTGGGATTATGGCACCATCATGACCTCCATGCTCAAAGGGGAGGCGATCATCCTGCATGAAGACACCCCGGGTCTCTCTGAAAAAGAAAATTGGCAATTCTCCTTTTACGGGATCAAGTCCATGTTATTTGTTCCCATTATGGCGCATGGAAAACTTTTGGGTGATGCGGAAATTTGGGAGAGCCGCCGCCGCCGCGAGTTTACCGAATCCGAAGTGCGCCTGGTCCAGGCCATGGCAGGCCATGCTGCGGCTATCATGGAAAGTGCACAACTGTTCGCGGAAACGCGCCAGCGGGAGAGTGAACTGAGCGCCCTATTAGCCGTGGCGCGCGCGGTCTCCTCCAGCCTATTGCTGGAAGATGTTCTCAAACAGGCCGCTACCACCCTGGCCAGTCTGTTGCGGGTGGATTTTTGCTCCCTGTCTGATTACCTGCCTGAACAGAATATGATCGTAACGACTGCCCTGTACTCTGTAGGTGGGGATGTCAGCGGGCAGGGGGATCTGGGACATACGTTTTCGCTGGATGACTACCCTCTTACCCGCCATGTTCTGCTAAGCGGAGAGCCTGCCATTGTCCGCCTGGATGACCCGGATGCGGACCAGGCAGAGATCAAGCAGCTGCGGCATGACGATATGTTCTCATTTATTCTCATCCCGTTGCGCCTGCGTGGGCAATCTTTTGGCTTGGCCGAATTGTTCACTGCAGATCCCGGGCGGGTATTCACCCCGGATGAAGTGCAGTTCGTCTGCGCGTTGGCCGAGCAGGTGGCGGTTGCGCTTGAGAATGCCCGCCTGTATGAAAAATTGGAGGAGCGTGAGTCTCATTTCCGTGCGCTTATTGAAAACTCTGCTGAGGGGGTTGCGATCCTGGATGAGCAGGGGCGGCTGAAATACCTGGCACCTTCTGAAGAGAGATTGACCGGCTACACCCCGGAAGAGTTACTGGGCCAGAGCGCATTTCGTTTCATACACCCCGAAGATCAAGTGCGCGTGGCGCAGATCTTCGCTGAAGGAATCACCGTTCCCGATGCAGTGCGGACGACGCAGTATCGCTTGTTGAGAAAGGATGGAGTTTGGCGTCATTTCGAGATCGTCGGCCAGAATATGCTCTACGATCCACATATTGCTGGTGTGGTGGTACGTTATCGCGATATCACCGATCGCAAACTTGCCGAGCAGGCTCTGGAAGAATCAGAGGAGCGCTACCGCACTATCTTCCAGTCGGCGGGCATTCCCATTTGGGAGGATGATTACTCGGAACTGATCGAGCGGATAGAAGATCTAAAGGCGGGAGGGGTAACGGATTTTCAACGTTATTCACAGGATCATCCAGGATTCCTCGAAGAGGCCTCAGGGTTGATCAAGATTCTGGATGTGAACACCGCTGTCGTTGAAATGATGGAAGCGCGATCTTCATCCGACCTGATCGGTGCGTTGAAGGATGTTTTGAAAGGAAATGCCACTGAGGCATTTCTCAAAGATATTATCTTCCTTGCGGATGGCAAAAAACATTTCGAGCACGAGTCGCATCTGTACACCTTGCAGGGTAATCGCCGTGATGTATGGGTTTCAGTGACCGTTCCAGATTGGGCTGTGGGGTATGAGCGCGTTCTGGTGACCACGCTGGATGTGACAGAACGCAAACGTGCAGAAGACGCGCTGCAGGAGAATCGCGAGCGGCTTTCGGGTATTGTCCGCTCGGCGCCAAATGGCATCATCATGGTCGATTCGCAGGGTCTGATCGTGGTATTGAATCCGTCGGCGGAAAAAATATTTGCATGGCCCGCAGAGGAACTAATCGGACAGCGTCTTGAGGTCCTGATCCCGGAACGCTACCGTATCTTTCATGATAAATATGTTCGCGCCTATGGCATTGACGGCACCACCCATCGCAGAGTGGGGCGGCTCGATTCGCTCTACGGCCTGCGCCGGAACGGCGAGGAATTTCCGATGGAGGCGTTCATCTCCAGTTACGAGATGAACGGTGAACGTTATTTCACCGTGGTGCTGCAGGATATCACCGAACGCAGGCAGGCTGAGGCTGCCTTGCAGGCCAGCGAAATGAAGTTTCGCGCCCTGGCGGAAAATATTCCCGGTGTGGTCTATCAATGCAATAACGATGAGACCTATTCTTTTACCTATTTAAATGACTCGGTGGAGGAACTCACCGGATATCCCAAGTCTATTTTTCTTTCGGGTGAATTATCATTTGTCTCCCTGTATCATCCTGATGATGGAGCGCGGATTCCCATCCCATCGCCTTCCAACCGAGGGCTTATTAATCAGGACCCATTTCATATAACCTATCGCATCCGGCATCGTTTTGGGCACTGGATCTGGGTGGATGAGTGGGGGGCAAGTGTAAAGGATGCCCAGGGCGGTATTCAATATCTGGAAGGAATTATGATCGACATCACTTCCCAGAAAGAGGCGGAGGAAGCGCTTCGTCAACGGACCCGTGAATTGGAAATGTTAACGGAGATTTCCTTTTCTCTGCGGGTGGTGGAAAGTGTTTCAGGGATGGGCCGTTTATTGGTGGCGCGCGCCGTCCAGTTGGTGCAGGGAGTGAGCGGTTCCATCTTCCTTCTTAATCCTCAATCCAACACCCTGATGCTTAGTTCCTGGTATGAATCCGGTCCTGAGAGTTATACAGACCTTTCCCCCGAATTTCAACTCATTCATAACATGGGAGAAGGGATTACCGGCCGGGTCGCTGAGACGGGTGAATATTACATCACCGAAGATATCCATCAAGATCCGACCATTATGATCCTCCCCGACGAGAAAAAACGGCTGGAGAAGATCCAGTGTGGCATCTCCCTGCCTTTGCCTGCGCAGGATGAGGTCATTGGCGTGCTGCACGTCTGGTTGGAGACCCGCCACGAGTTTACCAATGCTGAGTTGCGTCTCCTGACCGCCATTGCCGAGATGGCAGGCAGCGCCCTTCACCGGGCCTCTTTATATGAGAAGACGATCCAACAATCCGAGGAACTTTCGGAGGCTTACGACAATACTCTTGCGGGTTGGGCGCGCGCGCTCGAGTTACGCGATGAACCCACCGAAGGCCACACCCGTCGTGTCACCGAGTTAACTTTGGCGCTTGCCATGGATATGGGGATCGTCCAGGGAGAACTGGTCAACATTCAGCGCGGGGCGATCTTACACGATATTGGCAAGATGGGCATTCCCGACTCCATCCTCCATAAGCCTGGGCCGCTCAGCGCTTACGAACGGACCATCATGTGCAGCCATGCCCAGCTGGCCTACGACATGCTTTCGCCCATTTCCTTTCTTGAATCTGCGCTCGATATCCCATACTGCCATCACGAACGCTGGGACGGCGCCGGATATCCGCGAGGATTAAAGGCCGAACAAATTCCCCTGGCTGCGCGCATCTTTGCCGTGGTTGATGTGTGGGATGCGCTCATCTCAGACCGTCCTTATCGGTCTGCCTGGTCTCATGGAAAAGCACGCGCTTACATTGCGGATAACGCAGGAAAGCATTTCGACCCGGATGTGGTGAAACACTTTTTGAAATGGGTGGATGCCTAGATCGTCCATTTTACATCCCGGCGCAACAGGTCATGCACGGTCTCCCTCTTTTGCATCAAACTGATCTGATCCCCGGAAAGCATCAACACCGCGGGCTTGCGCGCGCCGTTGTAATTGGATGACATGCTCAAGTGATAGGCGCCGCTCATAGGCACGGCCAACAGGTCTCCCTGTTGAATGGCGGGCAATGCCAGGCCTTCGATGAGAACATCGCCGGATTCACAATAAGGCCCCGCTACAGAAACAATTTCGCTTCTTTCCCCGCCCGGGTCGGATACCACCAGACTGGAATATCTCGCCCCGTACATCGCATACCGCGGATTATCCGCCATGCCGCCATCGACCAGGGCCCAGGTCTTTTCGCCACGGTGTTTGATCACACCAACCCTGTACAGGGCCACACCTGCCCGTGCTACCAGGCTGCGCCCCGGCTCCAGATGCAAATGAGGAAGCGCCAGCCCGCGCTGGGTACATCCTTCGCGCACGGCTTCGGCGATTCCGCGTACATAACTTTCGATGGAAGGATGCGGCAACTCATCCTCATGATACGAAACTCCCCAACCGCCACCGGGACAAAAATGCCACTCATCTCCAATGCCAATTTTTTGAACGAGGTCGAGTGCCAGTTCGATGGCGGGCAGCAGAGGCTCCGGGTCGCGAAAGTTGGAGCCTTGATGAAAGTGAATCCCTTTCAACGGCAGATAATGTTCTTTGCAAAACTTCGCTGCACTTAATAATTCTTCACGGGTCATGCCGAACTTGCTGGCGTGGTGGCCCGTCTGGGTATGAGCGTGATGTGTTGTCACCGTCACGCCGGGGAGAAATCGTAACCACAAGTTTGGGATCGCAGAATGTTTGGAAAGGATCGCAAGTCGTTCCAGCTCTGCCGGGTTATCGACCACGAGGATCCCCGCATGCTCGATGGCGGCTTTCAGGTCCGCGCTGGATTTGTTCACCCCATGTACAAGGATGTTCTCACGCGGCACATCGCCATGGCCTGCGATCGCGATCTCGCCCTCACCGGTGCAATCAACGGTCAGGCTGTGCAGCTGCGTCCATTGTGCGATGGCCGTACACAGGAAGGCCTTCCCTGCATAGGTTACAGAGGCAGGTTTCGGGTAGAAAGAAGCGAGCGCAGATTTGTAAGCGCGGACGGCGTCGTCGAGCGTGGTCTGGTCATAAAGGTAGAGCGGCGTTCCGTACTGCTCCGCAAGCGCGGTGAGACTGACCCCTGCGATGGTTAATTGCCCCTGTTCGATTGTGGTGTTGATGGGGAAGAGTTCGAGCCGTTTCATCTACGTAGGGCAGGTTATTTGTCGAAGAACAACATCCACCAGATCTCCCAGTTTTGCATGGGAGTGGGGGCGGGCACCGGCGTGTTGACGATGGCGGGTTCGCTGCCCGGCACTCCGACCGGGATGACAGGTTGGTCGCCTTCCTGGATGTAATGCCCTTCAGTACGCGCCCAATCTTCCACCGCTTGTGTGGAACCGGCATAAGCCACCCGGGTTTGCAATGCCACCTGGGTTTGCATGGCCTGCGTCGCCGAAATACGGACTTCATCACGCTGTTCGTTCAGACGGTTGAGTTCTTCGAGGCGCGAGTTGAACTCGATCACGAACAACATCAAAATGAAGATGCCGGCAAAGACGGCTACGCGGCGGAACTGAATGGGAATGGAAGGCATGCCCGTATCTTAATCGCAATTCCCCGCGTTGGCAAACCTTTTTGTGGTAAAATCCTGCGCCGCAGGTAAATCCTGCATTGCAGGGCGTTGTACCCTTCGTCCTGACATCATTTGCCAGAAAGGGCTTAAAAAATGAAAGTATTGTTGATCAAAGACGTTTACAAACTCGGACGCGCCGGGGATATCAAGAAGGTTGCCGATGGTTATGGCCGCAACTTCCTCATCCCGCAGG
>DAOQBX010000010.1:0-11919 GCA_035340155.1 Anaerolineales bacterium
TAACAGCAAACATTCTGATCGTGGACGATCACGAAGTGGTTCGTAACGGGATCAGTTCCTATCTTGAAAAGATATCCGATTTCCATGTGGTTGGCGAAGCCTCTTCAGGCGAGGAAGCGCTCAACATGGTGGCAGAGCTGATCCCCGATATCGTCCTGTTGGACCTTATCATGCCGGGCATGGATGGCATTGAGACCACGCGCCGAATCCGACAGATCAGCCCGCGCACAAAGGTGGTGGTGCTAACCTCCTATCATGAGGATGTGCATATCTTTCCGGCGCTGAAAGCGGGTGCAATCTCCTATGTGCTCAAAGATATGAAGATGGATAAACTGGTGGATGTGCTGCATCGCGCTGTTCAGGGTGAGGTCACACTACATCCGCGGGTGGCTTCGCGCGTTCTGCAGAATATCCGCGGTGAAGGCAGCGAAGACCAGCCGCTTTTCACCGAACTGACAGACCGCGAGACGGACGTCCTCAAACTCATCGCCAACGGCCTGACCAACAGCCAGATCGCGGAAAAACTGGTCATCAGCGAGAACACGGTCAAGGGGCATGTCAGCAACATCCTTAGCAAACTCCACCTGGCGGATCGTACGCAGGCGGCGGTTTACGCCTGGCAGCAGGGTATTGTAAGCAGGCAAAGCGAAGCCAAACGATGAACTTAAAATAAAAAATGCGCTGTTTTCAACAGCGCATTTTTTATCAGCAAGCCGGGTTATTTCAAACCCATCTCGGTCAGGGCCGTATCGATCTCCTGCTGGAAAGCAGCGATCTCTTGAGCGCCCTGGATGATCTTGGTCTTGGTCTCGCCATTGACCACATAACTTACCACAAAGGACGGGGTTGCCTGGATGCCAGCGAGCAGGCCATCCTTGCCATCCTGGTCCACAAGGTCGGAGTATTTCCCGCTATCAAAGCAGGAATTGAAGTCGCTCATGTTCAGGTCGATCTTTTCCGCAAAAGCGGTCAGACGGCGGTCGGCAAAGGCGCCCACGTTCTCACCGGTCTGGTTGGCGAACAGAATGTCGTGCATATCCCAGAACTTGCCCTGGTCGCCCGCGCAATAAGCAGCCTCGGCAGCAGCCTTCGATTCCGCACCGATGAATTCACCGAACGAGTGATAAACAAAATACACCGTTCCATCGGCGACATAGCTGCTCATCAGCTGCTCTTCGGTCTTCTCAAAGAAAATGCGGCAGTATGGACATTGGAAATCGGAATATTCATCGATCTTGATCGGGGCATTGGGATCTCCAACGGCGTTGAAATCGACATTCGGGCGATCCATTTTCGGCGCATCGGCAACATCACCGATCGGCTTGATATTGGGGTAAATGAACAAAAAGGCCAGGAAGATCGCTCCGAGGGAGATCAGCCCGATCCCCAACCAGCGGGAACGTGTCTCTTTGCGTCGGATCTGCTCTCTGCGTTGTTGTCTTTTGCTCATTTCTTTGTTATTCATGCTATCTCCTATAAAAATGATTTCGTGGTGGCAAATTTTCTCATGGGCAAATGGATTTGTCCAGCGAAGCGTTAAGAGTCTCTTAATTTACCCTTCGCGCAGGCGGGCATCCATCCAGAGGGTCATGGTCGTGAATACTTCTGCCTGGTCCGGCTCATTATGCAATTCATGGTAACCGCCCTCCCACAAGACAAGGGTGCATTTCTCCTTTAAAGGTGCGGCAAATTCTATGCTGCCCGACGGGAAAGCGATCGGGTCCTCTTTTCCATGCAACATCAGCAGCGGACGCGAAAACTCGCCGGCGTGTTCCAGGGTCCATTTGGTGATGCCCAGCATGGTCTTGCCAAACCCAAAGGAGATCTTGTCATGTACTAGTGGGTCTTTGAGGTAGGTCTCCACCACTTTTGGGTTGTGGGAAAGGCCCTTGGCATCCAGACCGGAGGGAAGGACATTATTGGGCATCAGGGAGCCAAGCATCTTGGCGAGGAAAACTTTGATGGGCTGTTTTTCCAGCGCGGTTCGCAACCCTGAACTGGTGGCGATCACCCCTTTGATGTCCGGTTTGCGCGTCAGGCCATAGTGCAGCACCTGAATCCCGCCGAGGCTGTGGCCGTATAAAAAGAGCGGCAGCCCGGGGTAGCGGCTGCGGGCCCGTTCGAGCAGAATATCGATATCCTGCATGAAATCGTCGATCGAATTGATATGTCCGCGCACACCACCGGAACGACCATGCCCGCGCAGGTCATATCCAAAAAGCACGAAGCCTTCCTTGCCAAAGGCTTCTGCCACATGAGCGTAACGCGAACTATGTTCACCCAACCCATGGACCAGACAAACCACCGCTTTGGGAGTAATGACCTCCGGCTCCCAAACCTGTGCCTGAAGTTCCAATCCATCGCGTGATTTCCATTTCATTTCCTGATGCTTCATTGTTCTATCCTCCGATCGTGATCTTGAACTCGCATTGTGATGCGCCCATGGCCTTGCAGGCGCGCTCTTCGATATCATGTTCCTCGCCGACAGCCCAGAACAGACATTCACGGATGAGGCCGAACGTTACAAAACACACTGGCGATTCATCGGGCTGTCCAAAAGTGGTCGCAGAGGCCTGGTCCACCAGCAACAGGTCAAGGTCCAGGGTGTGAACCGTGATGGCATTGCGTCTTCCACCTAAAATACGCGCAAGCAGTTCCAATGCCTGCCTGCGGCGCAGGGTCTTTGGCAGCCCTCGGATCAGAGAAGCCTGCGCCTTGATCCCAAGCGACGAGTCTTCCAGCAAACGGTTCCAGAGTTTCATGCCAATACGCAGGAGCGTGCCACGCGCGCCTCTTCCGTAATATATCCGCAACGCCGATTGAAGCCTGGCATAGGCATCGGCTGCCTCGACCTCGCTTAAGGCAGCAAATTCTTCAACCTGCGCCCACGCTTCAGGCAGGTCCGCCTTGGAAAGAACAGCGTGTAAGGTATCGTTCCCGATCTCAGCGGAAAGGGTTTCGACAAATTTATGCAAAATCGCAACAGGGATCTCAGGCTGGGTCATGAATGGCTTTCTCCATATACAAGAACCGGGAAGTATTCGCCGGTGCGTACAAAGCCCATCTTCTGATATAACGCCAGAGATGCCTGGTTATCCGATTGAGTATTGACGGTGATTCGACGTATGGAGTGATGGCTGGTCTGACGGATCAGATCGCTCACCAGGGCGGACCCTACTCCCTGACCCTGCGCATCTGGGCAGACCCCAAGCCTTGCGAGATGGATCCCAAACGGATTCCCCGTACTGATCTGATATCCCACCATTCCAGATTCATTCTCCGCCACCGTGGCATGAATCGCTTGTGCAAAGGCTCGCTGTAACGAGTCTTCAGTGTTGTGCCAAAAGGAGCCAAAAGCAGCCAGATCCAGCCGGGCCACAGCGGACAAATCTGCGCTCCTCATGCTGCGGATGTGGAATCCATGCATCATAATGGATGGCACGGGGCGGTCTCCGGGCCGATTCAACAGGACGATATCCTGTTGCGAATTGAATCCATGGTTAAGCAATATCTCCTGAAACCATTGTTTGACAACAATGGCCGCCACCGTGGTCTGCGAGGATGTGCGAAAGATCTCATCTTTGGCGCCTTCCCAGATTGCCGACCAGGCTTCCGGTCCGGCGAGGTGCGATTGGTGTGTAAATAAACGTACCCATGCCACACCGGGGGGATCCTCCGGGCAGGCAAAGGCGGCAGTCAAACTCCCATTGTCATCCAGAACCCAGTAATTTTGAGTGCCGATCCAATCGAGGGCGGAGCGCCAATCCAAATGGCGATGGGTGTTGGTCTCATGGAAAATAAGGCTGGCGATCTGGCGATGATCCTCCCTGACCGCGCGGCGCACCTGCAGGTTGAGATTGATCATTTGATAAAGCGCATGAAAAATTTCAGGATGCGTTCGAATATCCCCGGATTCTTTTTGACGTCGAGCGAGCCCATCATTTTGAAAGCGGACTCGGTAACTTTGCCGGTCTTCAATTTAACGGCAGCGGCAGATTTCATGACCATGGCGCGCAAATCGCCCTCATCGATCTGGCCGAACAGGTCGGCAGAGCGTTCGTATTTCTCAATGGCTTCGTCATAGCGCTTTAATTCATCGAGAGCGGCAGCTTGATTCCCAAGGGCCATGGCCTGGAATTTGAGGTGGTTTTCCTTTGCAAAGATTTCATCGGTACCAAGAGCCGCTTCAAGCGCGGCCCGGGCTTGTCCTGTTTGCAACAAGGCAACGCTCAGGTTGTTTTTCATCTCGGCTGCCTTCAAAGCCGCGCCCCCGGCCGCATAGGCATCTGAAGCACGCCGAAAGTATTCAGCGGCTTCATCAAAATTTTTATTTCCAAAGGCCTGCTTGCCCCTGGCATCGAGTTCCTGTGGTTCGGGAGACATTTTCGCGGTAGTGGTTTTGATCAATAGAAATTAGAGCGTGATATCAAGCAATCCTTCAGCCACTGAACGCAACTTCTCGCGCGACATACTGCTGAGTTTTACGGCCAGTTCGATATACGGCCGGTTGACCGGCTGGCAGACGAAATCCTGAATGCTCTCTGGAAGTTCAAGAAATTTCTGCATGGCGCGCTGCCCGTTCATCCATGCACCAACCGGGCCGTTCTGGTCAAAGAAGTTCTCAATACGGCTGCCCAGCACCGCCAGAATACTTTCCAATTCCGGCACAGAGACGGGACGCTCGCCCAATTCATATGCTTTCAATCGCGCCTGGGGAATACCCGTCTCTGCCGAGACGTGGCGGAGAGACATGTTCATATTGGTGCGTTCCTGCCTCAACAAGGCGCCGATCATGCGCTGGCGCAGGGCAACCAGACGGGTCACATCCTCCGAGCTCATGGATGCAGGGGTATCCGAAATGGTATCACCGCCCCAAAAGTGGTTGATCGGAAGTTTTAGAAAATAAACCAGAGCTTCCAGTTCCGGCAGAGACGGGGCATGTCGACCCTCTTCATAAGCGCGGAAAATACCCGGCTTAACCCCGATCGCATCAGCGCATTCCTTGATACTGCGACGTTCCGCCATGCGGGCGTCCCGGATCAGCAAGCCTAGTTTCTTTTCACGAATGGTGATTTGGGCGTTATTCATGTCACCTCATTATTGGTAATTGTCCGATTATAGCAGAGTGTCGTCACCGGCGACCGGAATCGGTGGTGGATTTTCCAGACATGAAGATCTCAGCGCCGAGTTTATAGCCGGAAGATTCGAGGCGCGGCGTGAACAGCGGCCGGATGCCGGTTGGGCGCAGTTCACCCAGCACCTTGCCATCCTGGGAGATTCCCGTCTGGTTAAATTTGAAAATATCGGTCAGCACAACAATATCGCCTTCCATACCAGCAACTTCCGTGATGGAGGTCACTTTGCGCTGCCCATCCTTCAAGCGGGATTGTTGAACAATCAGGTCAATGGCAGAGGATATCTGCTGTCGCACCACTTTGAGCGGCAGGTCCATACCGGCCATCAGCACAAGGGTTTCAAGGCGTGAGATCGCATCGCGCGGGCTGTTGGAATGGACTGTGGTCAGGGAGCCGTCGTGGCCTGTGTTCATGGCTTGCAGCATATCCAGCGCCTCCCCACCACGCACCTCCCCCACCACGATGCGGTCCGGCCGCATGCGCAGAGAATTCTTGACTAGTTCGCGGATAGTGACCGCGTGCAGCCCATCCACATTAGGGGATTTCGTCTCCATGCGCATAACGTGGTCTTGCTGGAGCTGCAACTCAGCGGCATCCTCGATAGTAATGATGCGTTCATCCTCCGGGATAAAACCGGACATCACATTCAGGAGCGTGGTCTTCCCGGAACCTGTCCCGCCGGAAATGATGATGTTGAAGCGGGATTTCACACAGGCCTCCAAAAAGTCGGCCATGGGCTTGGTCAATGAACCAAAATTGATCAGGTCTTCGGCTTTCAACTTATCCTTGCGGAATTTTCGGATGGTAATGGAAGGTCCATCGATGGCGACCGGCCTCACCACGGCATTGACACGCGAACCATCCGGCAGGCGTGCATCCACCGTGGGAGAGTCAGCATCCACCCGGCGGCCAAGGGGCAGAATGATGCGGTCAATGATGCGGAGAACATGATCATCATCATCGAAGACCACATTGGACTTTGTCAGCTGCCCTTTCATTTCGATGAATATCTTCTTGGGGCCATTCACCATGATCTCGGAAATATCCGGGTCATCCAGGAGGGGCTGGATGGGACCAAACCCCAACAGATCATCATTCACCTGTCTGAAGATCTCATTTCGAACTTCTTCAGGCAATCTTAGTTGAGTTTGCTCAAAGGCGCGAAGAATGTTCTGTTGCACGAAGGCCCGCCGCTGGGCAGGGGCGACATTTTCCATTTCCAGCGCGCGCACCAGATTATCGGCGAGAAATTTTTTCAGCCGGATTAGATCCTGGCCTGTCAATCGTTGCGGAGTCCCCGGATTAACGGCGTTCATCCGTTCCCAGCCTTATTCTCTTCATCATCCACAGGCATGATCCAAACGATCTGTTTCTTTTGGACAGCCAGGAACAGACTGCTATACACGACATCCCCTTTCGCGTCGAAAACATTGGCGTTCGTGACCGCCATGTATTCCTCATGATTCTCAAGTTCATCCTTCAGGCGCTCCCCCTGCCGCACATGGACCAATCCTTTGATCAAATGCATGGTTGTTTGCATGATCGAAGGGACCGCAACTTTATGGACAACGTTCGTGTAAAACTTGCCCTTCTCATCATATTCAATGGTCATCTTTTCACTCCAGGTTCCGGCATTGTGTCAACCGCGTACTCTTCGGGCTTGAGCCATCATTTCTCCAGCAGCATCTTTAAAAATGATGGAGGCGGTATCATTGGGGAATTTTAACGTAATTGGCTGATGATGACTGTTTGCAAAAGCGAAATTTGTACCAAGGTAAGGGATGGTGGTGTTGATGGTGATTCCCAGGCCGGTTTCAGCATTCGCCTTGCTCAGTCCTTCCAACCCCACAGAACGGTTCAAAATAGTGTAGATTGACCCCGATGCAATGCCCTTATTCTTAAGAAAATCCAAAAGTACCTTGGACAGCGGCAGCGCACTGATATCTGTACTAATAAGCATACAGATCAGGTCTGCATGCTGGATCAACGGCAGGGTGATCTTTGACAGGGTACGCCCGATATCGATCAATACAAGGTCGTGGGAAGCCTTCAAAGACATGATGAGATCCCCAATACGATTTACGTTCATCTGATTGCTCAACTCGGGGTTGGGGGAACCGGCCAAAAGGTTGAACCGCCAAATACCCATATTCGGCAATTGTTCTTGAAAAAATTTGGGCGTGGTCTTGTCTGCAGGCAGGTCGGCGATGGAGACAAGATTCAGGTCGCCCTCATATCCCACAATGGATGCGATCGAACCGATCGGCAGTACCAGATCCACCACCGCGAGGCGAAGGTCTTGCTGGCTCTGCACCATGTTCATGGCAATATTGGCGCATATAGAAGACGTTCCCACGCCGCCTTTGGCGCTTAAAAATATCACTGACAGGCCATCTCGTTTCATACCCTCATGGCTCAATGCGAGCAGGCGGATGATGGCATTATGCAATTGGGGCAAGGCCTGCCCTGATTTGACAATGTACTCATTGAACCCAGCTTCCAGGCAGGCCTGACTTCGAGCCATATTCGGGTCGCTGCTCAAGGCGATGAGTGGAATTTGGGCGGTACGGGGGTCGTTTCGTAATTTGACGGCAAACTCTTCCCCACTCAGGTCCGCTACGGTCGGATCCACAATAATCAAATCTGGCCGGTCACGCCACGAACAAATCAAACCTTCCTTGCCGGAATCGGCCTGGATGATCTCATGATTTTCATCAAGCAATTTACGGGCTATGAAGTTGCGACTGGCGGCATCAGCATCAACAATAAGGATTCTTTTCTGCGGCATGTCAGAGTTCCTGTTCATGCCTCCCGGTGTCTTCGATTAACTTTCAATGGGGGGCATCAAGTATCCCAATCCGGAACGAGTGACAATATGTTTCGGATTGTGAGCATCCTTTTCCAGCTTCTGGCGCAGGCGCGCAATACTCACCCAAAGGATCTCCTTATCGTTCTTGTATTCGACTCCCCAAACACTGGTCAACAAGTCTTCAGAGGTAAGGATCTTCCCGATGTTATGGGCGAACTGGAGCAGGAGACGATATTCAGTAGCGGAAAGGGAAACTGATTCTTCGGCGCGCCAGACTTCCGCGCGCGCAAAATCGATCTTGAGATCGTCGTGAGTGAAGAATCGCACCTGGCTACCGTCGGTTGGAACCTGCGCCCGGCGCAACACGGCCCGTACACGCGCCAACAGTTCAGTGGCGGAAAACGGTTTAACCAGGTAATCATCCGCACCGAGGTCTAGGCCGCGCACACGATCCTGTTCCTCACCGCGCGCAGTCAGGATGACAATGGGAACGTTCGAGAATTCACGCAAGCGCTGACAGACCCCAAAACCGTCCAAGCGCGGCATCATGACATCCAGCAAAACAAGATCAATGGGCTGGGCTGAGAAAACATCCAACGCCTGCACCCCATCCTGGGCAGTGGTAACTTCGTAACCTTCAGTTCGGAGGTTTGCTTCCAAAAGGCGTAAATACCGAGGTTCATCATCCACGATCAAAATACGCTTTGCCATATTGAATCTCCTTGAGGATGAAAAATGAAGGCGGTCAAAGCATTGGTTCAGCGGGCAGTTCAATGAAAAAAGTTGTGCCCTGATCCAACACCGACTCTACCCAAATCTTACCATGATGTGCCATAATAATTTGCTTGCAAATGTATAAACCAAGACCCGTTCCGGTCACAGTGCGTTCACCGGGAACGCGATAAAAGCGTTCGAACAGGAAGGGCAGAAAATCTTCAGGGATACCGTCACCTTCGTCCCCAAACGAGAGGCGGACTTTCTTATCCAGCGCCTTTGCCGTGATGGTGATCTTGGATCCCGGTGCATACTTGATGGCATTACTGAATAAGTTTTCAAAGACCTGCGAAAGCCGTACGCCATCACCGATAACAGGGGGCATAGGCTCGATATAGAACTCAATATTCAGGTTGGGATGGTGTGTATTTACCCGGGTAGCAACATCCCGAACCAAGGCATCGATCCGTAATGGGGAAAACTTGAATTGAAGCGTCTTGCTCTGCAGCCGGGCGGACTCGAGCATATCTTCGATCAGCCGGGTCAGGCGGTCGGCTTCTTCATCGATAATGGTTAGGAATTCATGCTGGGTGGCTTCATCCCATGTGGTATCCTGTCGCAGTAGGCTGGTGCTATAACCTTTAATAAACCCTAATGGGGTGCGCAATTCATGCGAAATGGTGGAAACAAAATCATCCTGCAGGCGCATTTGTCTCTGGACGGAATCCAATTCTGCGCGCGCATCTTGCAATTCCTTGCGCTCAAGCAGCGCCGCAGACCAGATGGCCTGCAACCACGCGATATGGATCTGCATTTCGGTGTATTCCGGCCCGCCAAAGCGGACAAAAAGCAGCGCCCCACGGATCTTATTGGCGATGGGCAGAGGCATCCCAATGACATAAGCCTGGGTCATACGGTTCGCCTCTTTGATCTTCTGTCGGGGCTCGCGCATCACAATGCGCCCATTGCGGATCACATCGCTGGCAATGATCTCACCCCAGGCTGCATCGGCTTCGGCATTCTTGCCGCGCCCCATTGCGCGGGCATAGACCACATCCAGGGTTTTATCCTTGAGGTCCTCAAGGTAGATGGCGACATTATCGAACATGAACGAACCGCGCAGGGATAGAAATAAAGTATCCAGCGAGCTCTTCATATCGTGTTTCTTTTGAACGTCCTGAAAAATATGGTGAAGATGGGAGAGTGTAGTCAGGTCCATTGGGTTACTCATGAACAGCCAGTAATGGGAATGTAAATGTGGAGCCTTTTCCTTCCGTGGAGCGAACATCTAACAGCGAACCGTGGGCTTCAACGATCTGGCGGACGAGTGAAAGCCCAAGGCCAGTCCCGCCATAGCGCCTGGTCGAGGAGCCATCCAGTTGGTGGAACGGCTCAAAGATCTCATTCATACGCCCAGGCGGAATACCGATACCGGTATCCATCACGGAGACTTGAACGAGGTTACGGCCTTCCTCCTTGATATCCATCGTCACACTTCCGCCTGACGGGGTGAATTTGATCGCATTATCAAGCAGTTGTCCCAACACCCAGCCGATCTTTTCGTTATCGGCCTGTACCAGTGGAAGGGCGTCGGGAATCGATGGAGTCACGCGCACACCGCGTTCCTCAGCCTTGGATACAGCCGACCTGGTCACAAGTTTCGCCAGCCGGGCAAGGTCCATAGGAACAAGTTTCAGACTTAGCTCGCCATGGGAAGCCAGTGAAAACATGATCAGGTCTTCGATCAGGCTTTCCAATTTGGCCGTCGCGCGTTGACCAACTTCCATTGCATGACGCTGGTCTTCGTTGATGCTTCCCAGGGTCTCGGAGATCATGAGTTCCACATATCCTTTGATATGGGTCAACGGAGTGCGCAACTCGTGTGAAATATTGGACACGAAATTCGCCTTCATTTGGCTGAGTTCAGAGACACGGTTGAGCGCCTGGTTCAATTCCGCCGTGCGTTCCTGTACACGCTGCTCCAGGTTACGGTTGGCAGCCTGCAGAGCCGTACGCAATTGCAGGATCTGCTCCGTGATGATTTGGTCCAGAGTCTCGCGATCCAGCAGTCGCAGGTCCAGTAAAGCCTGGCCCAACATGTAATGCTGGCCTTTGACCACTTGTTCCTGTTGGTATCCAAGAGCTCGTTGAAGGTCGGGCTCGCTGATCAATCCCTTCTGAACCAAATATTCTCCCATACGGGGTATCAACATTTCGGGGGTTAGCTTCGGAGCATTCGGCTGCACTACAAAACCCATTCCCCATTAATCATGACAGCACTTGCGCAGATTGTCAACAGGTTGGCAGGTGCAATTTCAAAGAGTTCCTCATCCAGAACGATCAGGTCAGCGAGGTAATTTTCTGCGAGTTTGCCAAGGCGATGTTCCGCGTTGGCGGCGTAGGCTGCGCCCAAGGTGTAGGCGGACAAGGCTTCAGCGAGGGTTAATTTTTGTTCGGGGTACCAACCTTCGGCGGAGGGAGAAGCGTCAGCCCGCTGGCGGGTGATGGCGGCGTACAGTCCCCAAAACGGATTGGGAGATTCCACTGGGGCATCTGATCCAAAGGCCAGCGTCGCGCCATGGTTGAGTTGAGTCCGCCAGGCATAGGCAAGATCAGAGCGTTTGCCCCAATAGCGGTCCGCGGCGTACATATCCGATGTGGCATGAATGGGCTGCATGGAGGCGATGACGTTCAACTGCGCAAGACGCGGCGCATCGTCGGGGTGAATGACCTGCACATGTTCGATGCGATGGCGCAAGTGCGGCAGGTTATGTTCATTCTCATAGTTGCGGAGTTGCTCAAAAGCATTAAGCACTTCGTGATTGGCGCGATCGCCGATGGCATGGACAGTCATGCTCAGGCCCACATCTGCCGCTTTGCGGCAGTGTTCGAAAAGTTCTTCGCCATCCATGTTAAGGATGCCTTTGTTCTCCAGCTCATTCTCATAGGGCTGGAACATAGCAGCGGTACGCGGACCCAGCGCGCCATCCATGAAAGCCTTGACTGAGCCGATCCACAACCAGTCATCGCCGAAGCCGGTGCGCAGGCCAAGGTCGTTCGCCTGCTGCACACTTTCGACAGGGATATTCTTGCAGACGCGCAATTTCAATCTATTTTTTTTGCGCAACGATTGCAACGCCATGAAGGATTCGCGGCGGTCAAAGTCGTGGATGCCAGTCAGCCCAACCTTCCAAAGAGTCGGCTGGGCCTTTTCTATCGCCGCTTCGACCTCAGCGAGAGTGGGTTCTGGCACCGCAGCAT